>DAOQNB010000127.1:8178-9793 GCA_035335845.1 Acidobacteriota bacterium
CATGTCTTCAACCTCCAAATCAAAACTGTTCAAACTGCTCTTCCGCGATTACACTTCCCTCACCAGGTCTGTGTTCCTTCCACCTCACCACGATTGATCGAAATCACCCGGCAGACAGCAGTCTTCCTGCCATTCCTTTGTCAGCACAGGCTGCTGAACAGAAAGGGATTCCTGTAGTATGAAGTGCCCATTTTGCGGACACCTGGAGGATAAAGTTGTCGATTCCCGCGAAAGTCGTGAAGGCGATGTGATTCGTCGGCGCCGTGAATGCTTGAAGTGTGAGCGGCGGTTTACGTCGTATGAGCGGATTGATGAAATTCCCTACATGGTCGTCAAAAAAGATGGTCGCCGTGAACCTTTTGATCGCCAGAAGGTGCTGGCTGGCTTGCTCCGCGCCTGTGAAAAACGGCCAATCAGTATGGCCAAACTGGAAGGCATCGTGGTGGCCGTCGAAACCTATGTTCAGGAATCACGTGACCGTGAGCGATCAACCGAAAAAATCGGGGAAATGATTATGCGCAAACTCAAGGAACTCGACAAAGTGGCGTATGTCCGCTTTGCGTCGGTTTACCTTGAATTCAAAGATGTCACAGAGTTTATGGCCGAACTCAAATCCTTGATGAAAAACCCGACCTCGCTCGAACCCCCACCCCCACCAGCCAAATCAAGTCGGAAGACCAAAAAGAGCGAATCGTGAATCAAACGTGAGTCGCGAGTAGTAAAAAGCGATTTGACACCCGAAGCCGCGCCTTGTGAAGTATGAACTGTGAAAAACAGGTTGGATCCCAGGCAATTTTGCCTGATCAGATTGAATTTGGGCCAGTAACCTTGAATACTGAGTCATAACCTGATCTTCACAAAAAACAGTTATTTTGCTACTCGCTATTCGCTACCCAGGGTTCGCTTTAGTTCGCTTGTATCTCCAAAGGAGCTTCAACCCCAATGCCTCTCCTTATTTATAAAGATAATCAGGAACTTGGCCCTTTTGATGAAGCTGATATTGCCGACAGGTTGCGGCGAGGAGAGCTTTCTCCAAATGATCTGGGGCGGTATTCCCAATCATCACAGTGGATGCCGTTGAGTACCTTTTTCCCGCCAGACCCAATGGCACAACCTGGGTCATCTGGATGGAGCGAAGCTGCCACCCAGCAAATTCCGTATCCATCATCGTCTCCCTACTCGACCAACCCCACCGGGTCGTCACCCTACATGCCGCCACCGGCGCCCAACCTTGTCTATCCTTCTGGACCAATGCCAGTTGGTTCAACTGGTAGCCCAACCAGGCTCCCTCAGATTGGAATGGTGCTTGGAATTATGACCGCTTCACTGATGGTGGTTGGGTTGGTGCCATGTCTGGGGTGGGTCAACTGGCTTACACTTTTAGTTGGTCTGATCTCACTGGTGATTTGTTTAATTCCGCTGGCCACTGAAAAAGACCCCCAGGCCCGCAACAAAGCCATGATCGGCATTTTATTGACTGGCGGAGCACTGGTTCTCGGTATGATTCGCCTGTTTTTCGGCGGCGGCTGTTTTTGAATGAAGAATGAAGAATGAAGAATGAAGAAATGGGTTCCGGGTTCCGGGTTCCGGGTTCCGGGTTCCGGGTTCCGGGTTC
>DAOQNB010000128.1:0-2577 GCA_035335845.1 Acidobacteriota bacterium
CACCAGGTGCGATACCAGGGCGGCAAAATTTGAAACTCACAGGCTATTTCGAGGCTCGGCTGACCAAGTGCGTCTTCGGCACGAATTCGAACCCGGTACTGGCCTTCGTGCAAATTGGTGTATTCCTTGACGGTTTCAGTTGTCCATTCTGACCAGCCAGCGTCTGAGCCTTCAAGAAAGTACTGATAGCGGATGGCCTGTTCCTCAATGAAGACCGGCAGAGCACATTCAATACGCAGGCGGTTTGCCGCGTAGGGAAGTTCAATCGTGGAAATATCGCCCATGTCCGTTGTGCCACCAAAGATCAGTTCCTGAGTGTTCCCAGCCAGGATTTTCCGAATCAGCACGGAAATGGGCGGAGGTGGTGTCTTGATCTGGCGTGGATCAACCCGAATCAACCCTTGCGTGCCGCCAAACCAGACGGTGTTGTGCGAATCAGCAACGAGGGCTGTGAATCCCATGGCTGGAATTCGCTTCAAGCTTTCAAGATCAACCTGATAGCCACCGCTGACTGGTTTGAGCCGAAAACAAACATCATTGTGAAAGTGCCCCCAGAGCGTTCCAGTTCTATCAACCACCAGTTGCTGAAGCGATTGGCCATCTGGCTTTCTCAGAAAAGAGATCAGGTGATCTTGAACCGGGTGGATGATGGCATTTGTCAAAAACGGGGACAGGTGAAACTGGATGGAGTCAGTCAAATATTCAGAGAGAAATGTCGAGGGAGAGAATCGGTGGGTGGCTTCGTCAAATTCAAACGTTCCGCTCGGAGAAAAAAACAAAATTTTGCCTGACATTTTTACGACCCGAATCCGGGTCATCATCGGCAGTCCATCACTGGTGGTAAAGCGACGGATTGTGAGTGGGGCGGTGGCCGGGTTGAAGCTCTCTGGAATTGGAGACGATCCCATTTCAACCTTGATGACGCCGTCTGCATTCATTCCAAGCCAGAGTGAACCATCCGCAAGCTCGCTGATAAACCGAACCCGGGTATCAATGTCCGGTATTTTGCCGACTTCGGTCCAAATTGAGCCTTTTCGAATCAAAACTGAAACCCCGTACCGCTGACCGACATAGATGCGATCTGGATATCTGGTTGACGGGCAAAAACAGTAGGCAGGTGCGTTTTCGTTTGGGCCACGAACTTTGGTGGCGGTTGTACCTTGGATCTGAAAAACGCCGTTTTCGGTGGCAACAAACAGGTCATTGCCCACAGCGCCAAAGCCAAAACAATTGGTCACAGGTTCGGGAATTGACTGCAGCCGTGGGGAATCAACCGGAGAAGATAATTGTGGATCCCACACATAGAGACGGTTGGCAGTGGCGATGTAATACCGCCCGGCGTGCTCAGTAAATCCCTGGACGACGTCTTCAATCCCCAACCGCTCATCAAAACAGGTAAAAGGTGAGATCAACTCGGCCCGGGCCAACCCCTTATCCAGTGCCATCCAGAGGTTGCCGCTCCGGTCCAGGCTGAGAAAATGAACCAGCTTGCTTTGGAGTCCGGCGGTTTTGCCGATGACTTCGTCAAGTGTGCCATCTGGACGCAAAATCACTACGCCGTGAATGCGCGTCGCAATCGCAAAGCGTCCATCCGGCAAAACAAGCGTGTGGAGTGGATCCCAAAGGGCCAATGCTTTGGAAAGATCCGGGGCAAAGGGGGTAAAACTTTGTCCGTCATAGAGCAGGAGTCCTTCACCGCGAACCACGGCCAGCCGGTTGCCATCCGGCATCGGGAGCAAGCCCGATAACCGTTTTTCTTTCAACCACTGACCGCCGGGGACAGGCTGCAAGGTTCGATGAAAGAGCTTGACCAGCCCGCGCGATGGTTCCACCAGAAAAATTTCGTGATTGATCTCCTGACAATCAGAAAAGGTATCACCTGCCAGTGCCGGGCGAATCACCGTCATCCGCTGACCATCCCAAATGAAAAAGAAATGACTGGTCTGAAAAAAAACGCCATCGGGTGTGGCATACATGCGCAAGACATCCGCGAAACGGTGGGCAAACTCTGGGATAAACTCTAGTAATGAAACAAATTGCTGCTGCCCCTGTTCATCAGGCGCCAGGTAGCCAAGTTCATTCGCGCCTCCGACAAAAACGCGGCCCTGGGCATCCATCGCCAGTGCCCGGACGGGAGACCGGTTGGGCAATAAGATTGATCGCCAGGTGGCGCCGTCATATTCCAGGACACCATTGTTATTGGCAAAATACATCACCCCGCGCAAATCCTGGATGACCACCCAGTTTTGATCAGCCGCTTTATATTCTTCAACTGTGTAATTGTGTACAAACCGCATTCCGGCCTGTGCCGGTTGAGCCGGTGACTGCGCCCAAACCATTCCAGATAGACCAGTTCCGATGAGACCAATCAACCACACCCAGCCAAAATGACGTGCTACTGCCGTCCAGACCATAGGGGAAAATCCGGTACCGAAAAATTTGTGTGTTGCCTGCGGAATAACGGAAAGGCCGCAGTGTAGCACTGTTCAGGGCGGAAGGCATCGGGTGGAAGACATCGGGCGGAAGACATCGGGCTTGGGGCTTGGGGCTGAAGAAGGTGGGCGGAAGACATCGGGC
>DAOQNB010000128.1:2677-9788 GCA_035335845.1 Acidobacteriota bacterium
GGGCGGAAGACATCGGGCGGAAGACATCAGGCTCAAGAAGATGGGCTCAGGAGATTGACCCCATCTTCTTCAGCCCCAAGCTTTCAGCCCTGAGCTTGCGAGTCTTCCGCCCCGAGCCTGCGAGTCTTCAGCCCCAAGCTTTCAGCCCCGAGCCTGCGAGTCTTCAGCCCCGAGCTTGCGAGCCTGCGGCTCGGCAATCTGGGTTGGCTCGTTGTCAAGTGGTTGGTTGCCAAGTGTTTGAACATTCCATCCGGGATCGGTTTCAAAGCGTGGGCGTTCGGCTTCTTGTGTCAGGCTCGGAGGAATCCACGCTGAGCTTTCTGAAATGCCTGACTGATTGACGGCTTCGACAAAAGCACAGGCCAGTTCCCACGCACCTGGACGCTGGTGCGGGCTTTTCTCCAGGGCAGACAATACGACGGCGCTGATTTCAGGCTGAAGGTTCGGGTTGATGGTGTGCAGCTCTGGAGGTGTTTTGTGGAGTGTGGCGAGAAACACCTGCATCGGGTTGTTGCCAGAGATATTGAATGGCAACGCGCCGGTCAACATTTGAAAGAGCATGATTCCGACACTGTAGACGTCTGATTTGCCGTCATAGGCGTCGCTATTGAGTCGTTCCGGAGCGACATAAACCGGCGTGCCGACAACCATCCCGGTTTCGGTCAATTGTTTTAACTGGTCCCCGCTTTCAGTTTGGACGAGTTTGGCAACGCCGAAATCCACGACTTTGACGACTTCGCCTTCCGGGGTTTTGTTGAGGAAAATGTTTTCCGGCTTGATATCCCGATGGATGATGCCCAGGCGATGGGCTTCGGCGAGGGCGCTACAGACCGGCACCAGAATGTCTGCGGTTCGGGTTGGGGGAAGTACCCGATAGAGTTTTAATTCGTGATAGAGCGAATGTCCCTGCAGCAGTTCCATGACCAGATAGGCAATGCCTTGTTCAGAAATCCCAAAGTCCAGCATTTGGACGGCATTCGGGTGATTAAGCCGTGACGCTGAAACGCCTTCGCGGCGAAAGCGCTCGACGGCATCGGCAGAGTCGTTGCCATGAATCGGCTTAAACACTTTGACGGCGATGGGGCGATCCAGCCCAAGATGTGTGCCGCGAAAGACCACACCAAAGCCGCCCGCGCCAATTTGGGAATCCAGCCGATATTTTCCATCCAGAATTGTGCCCGGCAATGCCTGAGCCAGCGCCGAGAAGATTCGGTCGGCGCGTTGCTGCGAAGCGAGCAGTTCCTGGTTTTTGAATTCCAGTTCGCGATTTTTGCGTTCGGTGTCCAGGTGGGCCTTCCGCAGTTGTTCAATATTGTCGGCAAGCTGGTGGTTGATGGCGTCAAGTTCGGAATTTTGGCGGCTGATTTCGTCTTTTTGCTGGGTGACGGTTTTGGTGCGTTCAACCACGAGTCGTTCAAGTGCTTTTTTCTGGGTTTCAAGCGTGCGAACGCGCCATTTGAGTCCGCCAAAACCGATTCCTCCAAGGAAGACAATATAACCAGCATAGGCCCACCAGGTTCGATACCAGGGCGGAAGAATCTGAACCGCGTACACTGTTTCCAAACTCTGATACCCAAGGGCATCCTCTGCCCGAATCCGAATGTGATACTGACCTTCGTGTAAATTGGTGTATTCCTTGATTGTTTCAGTTGTCAATTCAGACCAGTTTGCATCTACGCCTTCGAGCCAGTATTGATACCGGATTGACTGTTCTTGAATAAAAGTCGGCAGTGCGTATTCAATCCGCACCTGATTGGATGTGTACGGAAGATGAAGCACTGGCATTGTGGCGCTGGTTGCTCCACCGAACATCAGGTCGCGTTTGTTTCCAGCCAGAACTTTTCGAATCAGAACTGGAACCGGTGATGGGGGAGGTTTGATGCGTTGTGGGTCAATCCGAACGAGACCTTTGCTCCCACCAAACCAGATAGTATTGTGCGAATCAACAAACACCCAGTTGTAAATGGCTCCAGGCATCCGCTTCAGCGTGATCGTATCCACCTGATACCGACCAGCAACTGGGGTTAACCGGGCACAGGTATTATCTTCAAAGTATCCCCACAGCGTGCCCTGCGAGTCGGAAACCAGTCGTCTGAGTGGTGGGAGTGTCGGGTCGCTGAGAAAAGTGGATGGGAAAAAGCGACCCCTGGCCTCGTCAAATTCAACCATACCATTTTGACTCAGAAACAAAAGCCGATCTGAAATCCGCATCAGCCGAATCCGCGACATCATCGGTAGTCCATCCTGAGCCGTAAAGCGTCGGATACTGACGTGAACCGTTGCCGGATTGAAACTTTCTGGAGCTGATAGAGATGTAAACTCAACTCGGAGGATCCCCTCCGCATGTGTTCCAAGCCAGAGTGTTCCGTCTGAAAGTTCAATAATGGAGCGGATTTCGGTATCAATACCTGGAACTTTTCCAGCACTGACCCAGCTTGAACCCCGGCGTTCCAGAACTGCCAGGCCATATTGCTGCCCGACATAGAGTCGGTTTGGATACCGTTTCGAGGTACAAAAAGAAAAGGAGACCGCTGTTCCCAGGGAATCCAGGACTTTCGTCGCCTTGGTTCCTTCGAGTTGAAACACGCCGTTATCTGCCGACACAAACAAATCATTTCCGGCAATTCCGAAATCAAAGCAACTGGTTTTGGGGCCTGAAATGTACTGGAAAAGCGGTGCGCCGGAGGGCTGGGTAACTTGCGGATCCCAGACAAAGGCGCCGTTGGCCGTTGAGAGATAATACTTTCCGGCGTGTTCAATGAACGCCTGGACCACATCTTCGATGCCGCAGCGGTCATCAAACACCGTGAACGGAGAAATGACTTCTGCCCGGGCGATACCGTTATCCAGCCCCATCCAGAGATTGCCATCCCGATCTGCCAGAATATTTTTCACCTGCTGGTTTTGGAGCCCGGCTTTTTTATCAATAATTTCATCAAGCGTGCCATCTGGCCGGAGAATCACTGCGCCATGGGTAATGGTGGCAAACGCAAACCGTCCATCAGGCAGGACCATCGCTTTGTACGGATCCCAGGCTACCAGTGCTTGAGACACCTCAGGGGCAGCGAAAGGCGTAAAGGTTTGTCCGTCATAGACAAACAGTCCTTCATCGCGGACAACGGCCAGCAATTTTCCATCTGACATCGGGAGCAATCCCGATAACCGTTTTTCAACCATCCATTGACCGCCAGGAACTGGCTGGAGTGCCCGGTTGACCAGTTTGAAGAGGCCGAGCGACCGTTGGACAAGATACAGGTCTTGATTAACCTGCAAACAGGCAGAAAATGTGCCTCCGGAAGGCGCTGGCTGGACAACGTCCAGGGTCTGTCCGTTCCAGAGAAATACATAATTCACCGTCTGAAAGACCACATCGTTTGGTGTGCTGTAGGTTCGCCAGACATCGGCAAAGTGGCGGGCATCCTCCGGAAGTTTTTCAACCAGAGAGACAAATTGCTGCTGGCCTTTGTCGTCCGGGGTGAGATAGCCGAAATCATTGATGCCGCCAGCGAAGACGTGGCCTTGCGCATCAACCGCAAGTGACCGAACTGTGGAACGGTTAGCGAGCGGTGTCAACCGCCAGGTGACACCGTCATATTCGAGTATGCCCCGACCATTTCCGAAGTACATCACTCCGCGTGGGTCCTGGACAATCGCCCAGTTCTGGTCAGCGGCCTTGTATTCGTCGGTGGTGTAGTTACGCACAAACCGCATCCCGGCCTGAGCTGGTCGAACCGGCATCTGAGCCAGGGCAATTCCTGACAGGCCAGTGCCAATCAACCCAATCAACCACAGCCATCCGAAATGCCGCGCCAGAGCCATCCAGAGCATAGGGGGGAAGCTCCTCCTGCCAGGTCTGAAGTCTAAAGTCTGAAGTATGAAGGAGGCCGTTCAGTTTCAAAGAGATAGCCTTCTCATCATCCAATGAAATCAGTTCAAACTGGTATCATCACGTTGTGTCTTGTGTTTCGTGAACAAGAGACGGCGCAGTGTAGCACGAAAGTGAAGAGTTGCTGCCTTCAGGCGGTTTTTCTTCAGGAAGGGAGTTTTGAGGGAAAATTACTCAGCAGTTTGTTTCAGAGTGTGGGAATCTTGAATTTGAGCAAGAAGTCGTTCTTTATTTTTCCGGTAGAGCAATTTATCTGGATTGAGGGCAATCGCCTGGTTATAGCTGGCGAGAGCTTCTCCAACCCGTCCTAAATCTTCTAAGGCTGCACCCCGGTTGTTCCAGGCTTGGGGATTATCAGGCTTCATAGCCAGGATACGATCATAACTAGCGATAGCTTCTTCGAGTCGCCCTAAGTTATACAAAGCATTACCGCGATAGCACCAGACGTTGTACTCATCAAACTTAACGGTCAGGGCCTGATCATAACTAGCGATGGCTTCTTCCAAACGGCCTAAATTGTCCAATGCAGCTCCGCGATTAACCCAGGCTTTGTGGTTATGAGGGTGAATTGCTGTTGCCCGATCAAAGTTGTTACAACTTTGATTATACTTTTGTGAAGCCCAAAGCAATCGTCCCTGCTCAACCAGCAAATTTGCCTGAACTTCTGGTGCCAACCTGGATTCATCAAGGAGTGCTTCGATTTCTAAGACTTTCTGCTTGCGCTCTTGTGGGGTTAGTTTTTCATACTCTTCAAAATCTCGTTCAACCAGATAGGGGTGTGCTTCGGTTTTCAACACTTCTGCATTCATTGGGAATTCAAAATACCCGGAACCCCAGTCGTAGAAATCAGGAGCGCGACGGATGAGGAATTTATGGGCAAATTTCGGAAGCAAAAAAACAAAGCAGAAGTTGAAATTGTCCCGGAACCGTTCCCGTTGCAAATTCAGATGACCCAGCAACGGTGGTAATGAATCAAGATTGTAATAATCGCCTTCTCCGCCGTAGCCCGGTTTGACATAGGCATTGAGTGAGTACTCTAACCCTTTGATGAACAAAACATTGATGATTTCCTTTTCAGGAAGGGCTTCGAGAATTCGGTACAAGTTGCTGATTTCTTCAGTTAAGCGTAAAACTTCAACTTTCTTCTGAGGCAACCCAGCTTTGATTTTTGTAATAATCCGTTCGCCTTCAACTGGCGTACAAACCACAAAATACAAACTGAATCCCTTCACCCAGCGCAATGAGCGCTCCAGGATCCGGTATTCTTCATCGGGGTCTCTTATGATCGGTTCTGTATCCCATTTGGTTAGATGTGAGGTCATATTGCTTTCTTTCAAGGTGATTGGATTTGTTGTTGAATCGTGTGCAACGTTGTTTGAAACATGCCAATTCCTAGAATTACTGGATTCACATTATACCAGTATTCGATCTCACCAGTTGTACTCACATCGCAATATTCTAAGATGGAGCGATTAAAGAGCAGGCGACGGTAGTCAGCGTCATTTTCAATATTTTTCGAAATGGAAGTTTTGGCTAATTTTTCCCAATCTGCAGCACGAACTGTTTTTTGGTAGGTATCTCGAAATTCTGAAATTGCTCGACGAGCAGCTTTTTCTGTGATGGGAAGCTGATCAATTTGCTGGATAGCAATACGAATGAGATATATCAAGCCACGCACATGACCGCCGCTTCGCAGGCATAACTCTCTCCAGGTATTGGGATTATCAAATACATTATCTACTGAAAAACTTTCAAATACTGCTTTAATTCTCAAATTGAGAAATTCACGAAGTCGGTCAATTCCTGGAACATAATCAGAATCCTGTCGAGTTCTGACCATAATCATCGGTAGTCGGCGAACTTTGCCAAAACTCTCTTGCAAATGATCTTCATGAGAAAACACCATCGAAATCGGAACTGTGTACACAATGTGGCATTTCAGAGCCCGGAGTTGTTCGCTTCGATCAAGGAAAATTTGTTCGTGATTGAGGCGACCATCTTTCACAGTTGGAACAATTCGGTCCAGGTTATCAGCAATGACGACAACCTTATCTGGTTTTTGAATGCGTTGTGCATAGGACTGAATAAACTCATTGAGCGCATCAATCAGCGTTGGTGTATGCGGGTCAAGGCGTTCCCGGATTTTTTGCCGAACAGTTGGGCTGGCCTTTACTTTGGCACTGAATTTGACGAACTCAGCTACTCCGGCTTCTACGTTGCCTTCGTCAAAGGAAAGGTCATTATCGAATTCAGAAAAGTACCGAATGAGATCCCGAAACAAGCGGATAATCGGCATTGGGTCAGCCGTTTGCCGAAGTTTTTCGATTAAATGTTTGGTGCAGGCAAACAGAATGTCGGTGTATTCCACATGCAGGACGTCAATATCTTCGTCTGCTGCAAAGTAAACAACCTGAAATCCCTTCTCTTCCAAATATTTCTGGAGCTTGAGCAACTCAGTTGATTTCCCGCCACCACGGTGACCCGAGTACAATTGGCAAGTAAAATGATTGGATTTATGTGAAGCGTGAATGATTGTGCGGCCCAACTCACGGAGTACATCACCGTCTCCCCGAACAGCCTTGAGGTCAACGTAGGTTGGATCTCCAGCCGGGAGCGGACGAAAAGGATCAAAAATGTTAGCCAGCCTGGCGAGTAAAACATCCTGTTCTGGAGTCATAAGGAAAACAGCCTTGAAGTGATACCTTGATTCAGTTGGGTTGAATTGTGAATTTGAGGGTGAATGCAATCAAGTCAAAGTGTAGAAAATTGTTTGGAAATTGAGAAGCTCTTCGCAAATGGTTGATTTGACAATGAATTGTGTTTGAACGTGTAAGAGCAACTTTTTACTTCACACGTTTCTCCCAGGTCCGCAAAGCCAGATTCGCCAATACTAACCAGTAGTCTGGTTCCACTCCTTCAGGGCAATAGAAAGGCAAGCGGGTATTTGTGACAAATCCGCCTTTTTTCCGAACGTAGCCTAAGAATGCAAAAGAATCCAAAGTTTTACATCGCAGGTATACCGCAACCTCCATAGGTATGTGGGAATTGTAGCTCACGCTATGCACAAGTTGCTGCCGAGGCCATTTTTCCCGAGGTACTTGGTTCCACTCTGATTCCAACCGCATTTGTCCAGGTCCTTCTGGAACGTGGCCCATGTGGGTGAGGGTTTTACTATCTGCTGACCAGAGACGAATACGCCCAATAATTCTCCGATTCCTCGGGGTT
>DAOQNB010000129.1:0-9783 GCA_035335845.1 Acidobacteriota bacterium
GGGGCTTGGGGCTGAAGACGTCGGGCTCAGGGTATTTTACCTGTTTTCTTCAGCTCTGAGCTTGTGAGTCTTCAGCCCCAAGCCCTCAGCCCTCAGCCCGTTTTCTTCAGCCCTCAGCCCGCTGTCCCCAGATCTTCATATCCAAAAAATTTGTTCGATATTTTTGAGAATTCAGTCATCTCAAGTAACAGACCACCTCTTCAATCTATGAACACTTGAGGCATTTTTCATGACGTTTCTCGACACTTCGCGACGTGAAATCAACTGCAAGATTGTCTATGTCGGTCCTAGTCTTGCCGGGAAAACCACGAATTTGCAATTTCTGTTTGATGCGCTTCCATCTAACTGCAAGGGAAAGCTGCGGAGTGTGGCAACTGAAACTGACCGGACGCTGTTCTTTGACTGTGTCTTTCCAAAACCCCTGGTTGTTCAGGGGTATCGCCTCAGATTTCATCTCTACACCGTACCTGGGTGAGTCTTTTATGACACCAGCCGGAGGCTGGTTTTAAAAGGTGCGGATGGGGTTGTCTTTGTGGCTGATAGCCAGCCGGAACGGATGGATGCCAACGAAGAGGATCTTTTCAAACTGGATCGGCATTTGCAGTCGTTTGGCTACAGTTTTGATGTCATTCCCTATGCCTTGCAGCTTAATAAACGTGATTTGTCTGGAGTGATGCCGGTGCAACAAATGGTGACGGGTCTGCGGCGGAAGGGGGAACCGTACTTCGAAGCCGTCGCTTACAAAGGAACTGGTGTCTGGGAAACATTGCGCTCCGTTACCCGGCAAATTGCCCACAGGCTTGCCCAGCAATCAAACCCAGGGCTGGCCACAATCAAGCTTCCAGTAGATGTTGAATCATTGATCAAAAAGCTGGAAACCACTTCGGACCCGGAAACTGTGAGGGAAATTGCTTCCCGGTTGGGGCAATCCGGTGAGTTGAAAGCTGTGGTGGCTCTGGGAAAGGCTCTCACCCGGCAAACTGGGGCCTCCAGATTCTATCTGTTGCTGGTCCTGGAACAATTTGGAAACCGAATGGTCCTGCCATCGGTCGTTGAGGTTCTGAATTCAGAGTCGGATTCGGGGATTCGCCTGGCTGCCGCCCGAACGCTGGCTGCAATTGGGGATGTTTCCGAAATTGATGTGCTTGCAAACGCCTTTGCCAGCGAACCTGACCCAATGGTGCAGTCTGGCATGGTGGAAGCACTCTTCACTTTGGGAGGAATTCAATCAGTTTCCATTTTAGTGCCAGCGCTCAATGCTTCTGAGAGCAATGTTCGAAGCAAAGTCGCCGAAGCGTTGGGGCGTCTTGGCGATCAACAGGCGGTTGAACCTTTGATAGCTCAGCTTTCAGACCAAAACAACTATGTTCGGGCTGAAGTTGCGGAGGCTCTGGGAAGGTTGCGTGACCCACGGGCAAAAGAACGGCTGGAATTGCTTCAAAACGACCCGGATTGGAACGTCCGGGAGAAAGTGAACGCTGCGTTGAGACAGCTCCCAGGCAGCCAGAAGTTGACCATCTGGAATCGGTTGGGATGGAAGTAAGATCATTTTGGGCTGAGGGTATCGGGCTAAGGGCTGAGGGAAATACAATTCTTTCAATAATTTAGTTTTCCAATAATACGACGTATTCATTGCGAAATGGTAGAAAACTGGTTTGTCGCCACGAGCCAGGATTTGTTGAGCTTCAGATTAGAGGTTTATCTTGATCAGTCAGTACAGGTTTTTAAAGGTACGAGAAGGGATTTGTTTTTTTGCTGCGGTTTGGGTTGAGGTCATCCCTGAGCCGGCGGAAAACAGAGTGGTTGTTGCTATTCCTGACAATGTAAACCCAGATGACGGAGAAGTTACCCTCCTCACTGGTAGATCCTGGGTTCTCGCGGCCCATCGCGGGGCTCAACTGGCACTGGACCTGCTCAGTGCCATTGATATGTTAGAATCAAAGTATCTGGTGAAAATCCTGAAAGTGGTTGGAACAGATATTGATACAACCGAAGATGTCGTTCTGTGTTCTGCCGCCCTGGCAACGTGTGAGGCAATAGCGCCACAAAAACCATTGTTTGAGCTGGTGTTTGAGGGAACCTGGAGACTCCAGCGCCTGAGTTCTCAATCAAACTGAACGATTGTGCGTGGTAATGAAGGCTGGTTCTTTAAGCTAAGATCCTCAGGTTGAACAAATTGGCGATTCTGGTTTGAATCCGTTTTCTTCAGCCCCAAGCCCCAAGCCCGACTTCTTCAGCCCTCAGCTTTCACTCCCGGTTGCAAAAAGCCCGGTGGCAGTTTGGATTCTGCCACCGGGCTTCAACTTGGAAAAAGAAGATAAAAGCGTAAATGCTACCAATTTGCGATGAAACTTTTGTATGAGCAAACAGTCAAGTAATTCAACCACATAAGCTGAGCGAACTACTGACTACTGACTACTGACTACAAACTGGTATTAATTTTCAAACCGTTTGAACAGCAATGAAGCATTTGTCCCGCCAAAGCCAAACGAGTTGCTCAGTGCATAGGTCAAATCGGCCTGCACAGACTGGTTGGGAACATAATTTAAGTCACAATCCGGGTCTGGCTCTTCATAATTGATCGTTGGGGCAATGTGCTGGTCGCGCAAGGTCAACGCCAGGACACAGGCTTCAACTGCTCCGGCAGCACCAAGCAAGTGCCCGGTCATGGATTTGGTTGAACTGACTTTCAGGTTGGCCGCATGGTCACCAAAGAGGCCCTTGATGGCAGCGGTTTCGTGTTTGTCGTTAAACGGTGTCGAAGTTCCATGAGCATTGATATAGCCAACCTGCTCAGGCGCAACACCGGCATCTTTCAGAGCATTGTGCATTGAGCGCCGGGCACCGTCGCCATCTTCGGGTGGTTGGGTAAAGTGATAGGCATCACTCGACATTCCATACCCGACGACTTCGGCATAGATTTTGGCACCGCGAGCACGGGCGTGCTCCAGTTCTTCAAGCACCAGGATTCCAGCGCCCTCGCCCATCACAAACCCATCCCGCAACCGATCAAATGGCCGGCTGGCTTGTGGACCCCGGTCATTATGGGTTGACAGGGCACGCATGGCAGCAAACCCGCCAATGCCCATGGGCGTGATGGTGGCTTCGGCGCCGCCACAGAGCATGGCCTCACACTCGCCCCGGCGGATGAGGCGATAGGCATCTCCGACCGAATGCGCCCCAGCCGCACAGGCCGTCGAAACCGCCGAGTTTGGACCTTTGATGCCAAATCGGATCGACATCTGGCCTGCTGCCAGGTTGATGATGGATGATGGAATAAAGAAGGGCGAAATCCGGTCTGGGCCACCGGTAAACAGTTTGGTCTGTTCACGTTCGATAATGGTGAACCCACCCAGCGCCGAACCGACAAAAATGCCGACTCGTTCGCTGTTGTCGTCGGTGATTTTGAGACCACTGTCATCCAATGCCTCTTGCGATGCCGCAATGGCGTAATGGATGAAGGGATCCATTTTCTTGATTTCTCTTTTTTCGATGAATTTTGCCGGATCGAAGTTTTTGACTTCGGCTGCGATGTGGACTGAAAACCCGGTGGTATCGAAGTGGGTAATTTGACTAATCCCACTTCGACCCGCCAACAACGCTGCCCAGGTTTCTTCAGCGGTGTTCCCCACGGGGCTGACAATGCCGACTCCGGTGATAACAACGCGACGTTTCACAGGGGCCTCCAAAAAACAGGACTATTTGAGTGATTCGAGGTGGGCTTCGATATAGGTCACGGCTTCACGGACGCTGGTGATTTTTTCAGCATCTTCGTCCGGAATTTCGATTCCGAACTCTTCTTCAAAACGCATGACCAGTTCGACCGTGTCGAGTGAATCGGCACCCAGGTCATCAATAAAGCGAGCTTTCGGTGTTACTTCGCTTTCATCAACCCCCAATTCTTCGACGATGATTTGCCGCACCTTCTCTTCAATAGCTGAGATATCTGACATAAAAAAGGTCCTTCCTCCTGATTTGTGAAAAAAATTTTGCGTACCTTATTTTTTTTGGTTCAAAGAAGCAAGTCACAATCGAAAGATTCAACTTGCGAAAGCTGCCAGGGAAGCGGGAACGTGCCTGGTTGCAAGCGTGTTGCCAATCCCGCTGACCCGTTTAGGAACAGGCTTCACGGATCGCTTCCAACTGATCCGGCTGTTCAAAATTGAGAACTTTGACCTGATTGTTGATTTGACGAACCAGGCCGCTGAGTACTGTTTTCGGCCCAACTTCAACAAAAGTCGTCACACCTTCGGCCACCAGTTTCTGAATTGAGCCGACCCATCTGACGGGTGAGCAAACCTGAGCAATCAGATTGGCGCGAGCCTCAGCACCAGTTCGTTCCAGGTCGGCACTGACGTTAGCCACCACTGGAAAGGCCGGGTCAGCAAAATCAAGCTGGTTTAAATCAACCGCCAGTCGTTCTTCAGCCGGTTTCATCAGCGCACAATGGAAGGGGGCGCTCACGGGGAGCATCACGGCGCGGGCACCTTTGGCTTTGAGCAAGGCGGCGGCACGGGTGACGGCTTCGGCATGGCCAGCGATGACGATTTGGGCCGGGGAATTCATATTCGCAGGGCTGCAGACCTGATCCTGGGCGGCTTCGGCACAGATGGCTTCGATAGTGGCCAGATCAGCTTTGAGGACTGCTGCCATCGCGCCAACGCCAGGAGGAACTGCTTCCTGCATATAGGTGCCACGCCGCCGGACTGCCACCACCGCATCTGTTAATGACAGTGTTCCAGCGGCCACCAGCGCGCTGTATTCGCCGAGTGAATGACCGGCCACAAAGGCTGGTGTCAGGCCCTGACTGGCCAGAACCCGATAGGCGGCGACCGAAACGGTCAAAATCGCGGGTTGGGTGTTGGCTGTCAGCGCCAGGTCAGCCTCGGGGCCTTCAAAGCAAAGCTGACTGATGGAAAATCCTAAACTGGCGTCGGCTTCTTCGAAAACAGTGCGAGCTTCGGAAAAGGCTTCAGCCAGTGCTTTGCCCATGCCGGCGTACTGCGAAGCCTGTCCAGGAAATAAAAATGCAATTGATCCCATAATGAGTGATTGTTGATTTCAGGTGGTAGTCAGGGTTCAGGGTTCAGGGTTCAGGGGTTCGAATTTTTGTCCTTTTTGTCCCTTTTGTCTTTTCAAACCCAGAACCCGATTTCGTTGGGATTTTATTTTCTTCTCGGTCCCTTAAAACTTGTATTTGCCCAGCCCACAGTCATCGAGCAGTTTCTGAACAAACGGTGCCATGGCGTCATAATATTTGACGCTCTGGCTGTATTGTCCACCTTTCAACTGAGGGTTGCTTGAAACTGCTTTGCGTAGGGCAGCGCGATCCATATTGTCAGTCATCAGCCAGATGGCAAGCTGGACTGGTGCCAGGTCAACTTTCCCAGTTTGAGTTGGGGCTGGTGCCGATTGTGAAAGTGCTGATGGTGCAACGCCAGTTTCAGGCCGCCGTCGGGCAAAGCAGTCAAGAAAGGTTTTGGAATCGCCTTCGATCAGGTTTCCCAAACTGTACCTGGTTGAGCGAACTGGTGAAAACTTCTGGAAATTGATCGAAAAAACCTCAACCGTAATGATTGCCAGACTTTTTGGCGCAATCAGTGCCTGTTCACCGGATGACACCACCAGGTTGGTGTAATACTGCTGATTGTCGCTTCGCAGTACCGTGCCAGTTTCAATGGCCACGGCAATCGGGTGATCAGTTTGATTGGTGATTTTAAAGTCAATGTTGCGTCCATAGATGGTCTGTTCAGGATTGGTGGTTAACACAATGCCATCTACGGAAACCTCACCTCGTTCAACCTGGTTGTGGAGACTGGTTGGCTGATCGGACTCAACCGGAAGCCGGGCACCATCTTTACAACTGACGGTAAAACACAGCAACAGACAGCCGAGGCAAAATTGCAAAATGGAGCGAGCCAGGAGTTGCAAATCGTGAGTCGTCAACCAGTTTTTTTGAATTTCGAGAGATTGATCACTCATTTGAAAGAAGCTGCTCTGTTGAGGTGTTGATTGACCACTCGCGACTCGCTTGCTTCATTTACCACCGAACCACCATGCTGCCCCAGGTGGCACCCGCACCAAAGGAAGAAAACATCAGGACGTTGCCACGTTGGACGCGACCCGACCGGACACATTCGTCCAGAGCAATTGGAATCGAAGCTGAAGAGGTGTTTCCGATCCGGCTGATGTTGGAATAGACCTTTGTGGGTGGTATCTGTAACCGGTCTGCGACCGCATCGGTAATGCGCTGATTGGCCTGGTGTGGAATCAACAGGTCAATGTCAGCCGCCGTCATTTTGACTTCGTCCAGAACCTGGCGTGAAGTTTCAGTCATACTGCGGACGGCCACCTTAAACAATTCATTGCCACGCATCTTGATAAAGTGAAGCCGGTTTTCAAGCGATTGCTCGCTGGCTGGATGCAGGGTGCCTCCGCCTGGCGTGAACAGGTAATCGGCAAAATCACCGTCACTTTGGATTCGGCTGGCTAGAATCCCGCGTCCGGCTTCCACCCGGGTCATAATCGCCGCCCCGGCCCCATCACCAAAGATCACACAGGTGGATCGGTCAGTATAATCAACATAGCGGGACAGGATTTCAGCGCCGATCACCAGCACGTTTTTGGCCTGACCGGTGGCAATAAAGGCATTGGCCGTGGTGACACCATATAAAAACCCTGAGCAGGCGGCCACCAGATCATAGGCAGCCGCTTTTTTGGCGCCCAGTCGAGATTGGATAAAACAGGCGGTTGACGGCAAGGCCATATCCGGGCAAACGGTGGCGCACAAGATCAGATCAATGTCG
Source organism: Acidobacteriota bacterium (assembly GCA_035335845.1). GTDB lineage: Bacteria > Acidobacteriota > Blastocatellia > Chloracidobacteriales > Chloracidobacteriaceae > JACQXX01. Next base: position 6,807 of record DAOQNB010000129.1, read on the forward strand.
TTGGCTTTTAACCCGGCGGCATCCATTGCTTGCTGGGCGGCAGCCGAAGCAATCATGGAGGTGGTTTCGCCAACCCCGGCAATGTGGCGTTCCCGAATGCCGGTGCGGGTCATAATCCAGTCATCAGAGGTCTCGACCAGTGTCTCAAGATCGGCATTGGTCAAAACTTTCTCTGGTAACATGTGCCCGGTACCGACAATTCCTGCTGAATACATAACACTGAATCTCCTTGGAAACTGAACTGCGGGCTGAAGAAATTGGGCTGAAGATCATCGGGCTGAAGAAGTTGGGCTGAAGATCATCGGGCTCAGGGGATTCAACCCGTTTTCTTCAGCCCTAAGCCCGACTTCTTCAGCCCCTGGCCTTCTAGGGTTTAGAGGAATTCCGGCGCTTGCTGGAAACTTGATAGGTCTCTGCAAGTTCGGATTCGATCAGCCGATTGACTTCGAGTTGGAGTGATTCTTTGGCAACCCGGATGGCGTTGCGGATGGCTTTGGCGGTTGATCGCCCGTGACAGATAATGACCGTTCCTCGTGCTCCCAACAAGGGAGCCCCGCCATATTCCTCATAATCCAGGCGTTTTTTAAATGCCTGAAATGCTGGACGCACCAGATAGGCACCCGCCTGGGTATCAATCCGGCGCATCATTTCCTCTTTGAGCATCTTTTGAATGGCATCAATGAGTCCTTCGCTGGTTTTGAGAACCACATTACCGGTAAACCCGTCACACACGGCAACATTCACGGAGCCGGTCCAGAGGTCTTTTCCTTCAATGTTGCCAACAAAGTGAATTGAGGAGGAGCTTTTGAGGAGTTTGTGGGCTTCGCGAGTGACTTCATTGCCTTTGCTTTCTTCTTCACCGATAGACAATAGTCCAACGCGCGGGCGAGGATGATGCAGAATTTTCTCTGCATAGAGCCCACCCATCACCGCAAATTGTTCGAGGAAAGCAGGTTTGCAGTCAGCATTTGCCCCGACGTCGAGCAGCAGTGTTCCCTGGCCATTAACCGTAGGCAGCATCATGGCCAGGGCTGGACGTTCGACTCCGTCAAGTGTACCGAGCAGAAGCGCACTGGTCATCATGACGGCACCGGTGTTTCCGGCACTGACCACCGCGTCCACTCGGCCATCGCGGAGCAATTGCATACACACACGAATGGTTGAATCTTTTTTGCGCCGAACCGCCCGGGCCACATCGTCGCCCATGGTGATGACTTCGGTCGCATTGACAATTTCGATTGGTTCGTTGGTCCACCCCAGGTCACGAAGTGCATTTTCAATCAACCCGGATGGCCCAACCAACACAATATGAACGCCCAATTGACGGGCTGCTTGCAGAGAACCCTCTAGTTCGCTGGCGGGTGCGTGGTCTCCGCCCAATGCATCAACGGCAACTCGCAGCATACGTGTTTTGATAATTCCTAAAACTGAAAGGATTCGACGTGGCGCCCGTCGGAGAGGGGCAGGTTCGAAAAAAACCTTCCTGCGGGGCCAGTCGGGAAGGCAGGGTTATTCAGCTTCAGTAACGCTGCGGACGGCGATCACCTGGCGGCCTTTATAGTAACCGCACTTGTCACAGGCGCGGTGGGCTTGAATTTGCACACCACAATTTGAACAGGTAATCAGCATCATTGGGGACAGCGCATCGTGAGCGCGGCGTTTTCCACGGCGGGATGAAGAATGGCGTCGTTTTGGATTTGGCATGACCTTTACTCTCCTGGCACAAAGTCTTGAAAAGAATAGATTTTTTTGGCACTTGAGCTATCCATTCCGAAGCAGGACCTGGGATGTGATTTCCGTGTCTGATGGGCAAAAAGCACGCTCAAGTCCCAAAAATTGACCCGAAGTCAGACGACATTTTGTGGATCAGGAGCGGTGCAGATTGGGGCAACCAGACAGGTGAGTGGAAGGCATCATCATGGGTGAAACCACTCGGGCGGAAGCCAAGGAGCGCAAAAGTGCGTTATTATAAGGGCATACGCGTTTTTGTCAATCGCAGAAGCAGCAGAGCGTGCGGCATGAACCGGGGGTGCTTGTCCGAAGGGGCGCGTTGTGGTAGTTCTAAGATACACGCACTGAGTTCTCGTTCTTCGATTCCAGGTACCAGATTCTCAATTCCCAAATACCAGATTCAATGTGATTTGAGTCCGACGACAGGTTATTGATTATGATTCGAAACTTGAAGTTTGATGACCGGGGGTTACTTCCAACAACTGTCCAGGATACTCGTTCGCACCAAATTTTAGTTCAGGATTTTATGAATGCCGAAAGTCTGGCACTGACCGTTCAATCGGGAACGGTGTGGTTTTATAGTGCCAGTCGCAACGAAGTTTGGTGTTCGCGTTCGTCATTTGGTCAGGTTCATCGCGTGGTAGACATTGCCCCAGACCCGGAAGGCACCGGACTGCGGATCCAGGTTGAAGTCGGTGACCCGGCAGTGGATGAATCAAAATCACCTGATGCCCGCCGTGCCCGTTCATTGTCAGCCGTACCACCGACCCGATCCGGGGTGTCAGACCCGTTAAAGTCTACGCTCTCAGCCCCTGAAGTTGGCGTGGTGGATGTCAATGCGCTCGAAGTCGGTATTTTGCTTGAGCAGTTATATCGGTTTATTGAGCAACGCAAGCATCTCCGCCCCGAAGGGTCCTACACCACCTATCTGCTCAATGCCGGGTTGGATCGAATCCTCAAAAAAATTGGCGAAGAAGTCACCGAAACAATCCTGGCCGCTAAAAACGGCTCACCCAAAGAACTTTCGGCTGAAGTTGCTGATATGTTATTTCACATCCTGGTGTTGCTGGTTGACCGGGGTATTCCATTGCGGGAAATTCTGCTGGAGCTGAACCAGCGAGTCGGAAAACCAGCCGAGCCAAAATAAAGAATGAAGAATGAAGAATGAAGAATGAAGAATGAAGAATTGAGAATGAAGAATGAAGAATGAAGAATTGAGAATGAAGAATTGAGAATGAAGAATTGA
>DAOQNB010000130.1:0-9770 GCA_035335845.1 Acidobacteriota bacterium
CATAAGTTTATTCCAATTTGGGCTGAGGGTATGGGGCTAAGGGCTGAGGGAAATACAATCTTTTCAATAATTTAGCTTTCCAAAATACGAAGTACTCATTGCAAAATGGTAAGACGACTGACTACTGACTGTCATTCATTCATTTCATAATCAGCAGTATTAGCAGTGTGACAAAAATATAAAAAATGTAAGTCTGGGTGTGTCCGTTTTGCAGTCCTTGCCAGCGGACAGACGCCTGAGCCAGCCGTTGAAATGTTGGTAACAGCCCTCGATCAAGCACGGTGTCAGGCACATGGCTATGAAAAGTGACTGGTCTGGGAAACGTATCCGTAAGCTCCAGCCGTGGTATTTTTGGCAAAAGTGCCCAACTCAAGAGCGACACCAGAATTTGAGCAAACGATGAGGCGGTGTACTGCATGGTCGAAGCTGGTGCCGCGTACCCGCAATCCCACGTACCAGTTGGGGTTCCAATCGAACGAGGAATCCGCCGCGCCAAAAACCAGCCGCCAAGCAGAAAACCAGCCGCCAGAAAGATTCCGACACCGCTCAGCCACTCGAACGGTGCCAGTTGTGACAGCGTGGTTGACGTGACTGAGGCCGACCAGCTTTGTATGACCGTTTGTAAAAGTGGAACCACCAGAAACGGAATCATTCCAATCAGAACACACAGACCCACCAGAACACGCATTGGATGAAGCATCAGCGGGCTTGATTCGTGGCCTGTCTGACAGGCTGAGCTTCGCGGTTCACCCAGAAAAACGACGCCATACACTTTGACAAAACAGGCGACAGCCAGCGCACCAATCAAAGCCAGGGCTGGAATGGCCACGGTCGCAACCCCCCAGGCCGCTGAACCTGGGCTGATCAGAACTTTGAACAGCCCCAGGTAAATCAACAGTTCGCTTACAAAACCGTTGAGTGGTGGCAGGCCACAGATTGCCACCGCTCCTACCAAAAAACACAGGGCGGTGTTCGGCATCCGTTTTGCCAATCCGCCCAGGTGATCAATGTCTCGGGTATGCGTCGCGTGAATGACCGACCCGGCAGCCAGAAACAGCAGTGCCTTAAACAACCCGTGATTCCAGACGTGTAAAATCGCTCCGGCCAGCCCCAGTATGGTCCAGTCAGGCTGGTTCATCGCCCGTCCGACCAGTGCGAGGCCAAACCCAATAAAAATGATGCCGATATTTTCAATGCTGTGATAGGCCAGCAACCGCTTGAGGTCATGCTGGCCAAGGGCAAAAGCAACACCCAAAATTCCGGAAATAACCCCGAGCGTCAGCACGAGCACTCCCCACCAGAGTGGCGGTTGTGGAAAGAGCCAGCTCACCCGAATAATTCCGTAAACTCCCATCTTGATTAAGACACCCGAGAGAAACGCCGACACATGGCTTGGGGCATTGGCATGCGCTGGCGGCAACCAGATATGGAGCGGAAACAGTCCGGCTTTTAACCCAAACCCGGCCAGTGCGAGACCAAACAGGACATTGGCAACCGTCGGAGAAACAGAACCCGGAGGGATCGGATCAAGTGCAAATGTCCCCCGAACACTTCCCAGAAGGGCAAAAAAGCCAATCAGGAGCAACGTACTCAGATGTGTCGCTACAAAATAGATCCATCCAGCAGTTTGAACTTCTGGTTTGTCATCTTCGGTCGTGACCAGAAAGAAGGCTGAAAGTGCCATTCCTTCCCAGGCCATCAGAAAGAAAATTCCATCGTGGGCAATCACCAGCAAGGCCATGCTGGCTGCCATCAAACCATAGAAAAGACGGAGTTTCCGCCCGTTCGTTGGATGTTCTGACTGTTTCCAGTAGGCCATCCCATACACCGCACCGAGGCTTGAAATTAAGAAAATTGGAATCAAAAAAGCGGCTGAAAGCGCGTCCACCGCCACCGCCACCGAGCCAGCTGGAAGATTCCAGGACAGAGATTCGCTGGTTGTAATTTGGGTTTGGAAGGCAAGTGTGGCGCCAACCAACCCAACAACCGAACCCAGGATGGACAACCCGGTTGCCAGCCGGTGACCCGTTGGAGATGTCTTTCGGAAAAAACACCCTGGTACCCCACTGATTCCCAAAAGAATGATGGCTGTAAGGATCAAACCCAGGCTCATGAATGGTTCCTTTCGTCAGATTTCAACGACGCTTCAACCATCTGTAATCGGCTCCGAACTGATTGAAACTCTGCCTGTTTTTCGACAAGCCCTGAAAATTGGGGATCCATCAGGATTCTTCCCAGTCGTGAGAGCCAGTGCAGGTGGACACGGAATGTCGGAGAAATAAACAAAAAAACCGCCCGCAACGGCTGCCTGTCAGCCGCTCCGAATTGAAACGGGGTACGGGTATAACTCAAAACAACAGAAGGTTTGAGGTTTGGAAGGACAATCGGGCTCCGGGCGCGAGGGATTCCAATTCCGTTTCCAAAGGCAGTAATTCCAAATTGTTTGCGGGTTAAGAGCATTTGAGAGACAAACTCTCGATCTGCCTGATGCGGGATTGGCAACTGCCCAACTATCTGCTGCAAGACTTCGGAAATGGTCGCTCCCGCAATATTGGCCAGGAGATTGACCGGCTGGAAAGCTGATTCAAGCGAGGGCAAATCAGAAGAGCTTTCAACGGCCACTGCAATATGGTTGGCGTGCGCCCATTCAACCAGTCGTACCTGGTTGAAATAGAATTGACCGTTGAACAACAGCGCGGGCAGGTTTTCCACCCGGATCCATTTGTAAACGGTCTCTTCTGATACTTGAAGCAAGTGGGCTGCTTCGGCCACCGTTAACTGCATACCTGTATTTCAAACCATTGAAAGCTCTCTGTTTGCTTCTGGCGGGTGAAGCCAGTCACAAAGGGGCGTTTGACGATACAGTGCGCCGAAAATGACACTCCGTCTAGCGGGGAAAATCCTGAAAATTGGTGATTTTGTAAGGGTTATCCTGACAAGGGCATCGGGTTCCGGGTTTCTCAAGGGATGAGGGATGAAGGATGAGGGATGAAAAAATCACCCGGTCACCTTGTCACCTTGTCACCTTGTCAGTTGGTCATCTTGTCCGGGTTCCGGAGTTTTCGAAGTTCTATCCTTTTTGTCCCTTTTGTCTTTTTCGTCCCTTTCGTCCTTTTCTTTCCCTGAACCCTGAACCCTATTTCCAAAGTGCAATCATTGGCGGGCCAAAATGGTTTTGGTGAGAGGAATTACGGCTGTCACAGTGGTGCCGCAATTGGGGGCAGTCACAATCTGAAGACTCCCTCCAAGCAGATTGGCCCGTTCGCGCATGCTCAACAGGCCCAAATGAAGAGAATTCGAGGTGCTTCGAAGTACCGATTCCAGGTCAAAGCCGATTCCGTTATCTTTGATCTGCAAGGTGATTGTGTCGGACTGACGGTTTAAACTGATGGTAACTCTGGTTGCCTGGGCATGTTTGACAACATTGGTGAGCGCTTCCTGAAAAATCCGATACAACGTGATTTTGATCGAAGCCGGGAGTTCCGGCTGGTCCATGCCCTGGCTCACGGTTTGGGTTTCAATGCCATAACTGGTCTGATATTCGGCTGCGTAGCGATTGACGGCAATCACCAACCCAAGGTCATCGAGAATGCTTGGATGGAGACCGCGTGCCAGACGGCCAATGTTATCAAGCGTTTGAATCGTTATCTTCCGCAACCGGTCAGCCTGTTCGCGTGCGGCCTTTAAACTGGAAGCATCCATAATCAGTCGCAACCCAACCAGCAGCGAAGTCAGTGATTGGCCGGTTTCGTCGTGAAGTTCGCGGGCAATCCAGCGTCGTTCCTGTTCCTGAGATGACATCATGCGTTCCAGTAATCGAGACCGATTTTCTTCCGCTCGTTTGCGCTCAAACGCGGTCGCCAGAATATTGGCGACGGCTTGCAAAAAATAGCTGTCTTCAGGGCCAAAACAGGTCTGGGCGGGAGAAAAAACAACCAGGATCTGAAACGGATGAGAACTTCCTGGAATCAAGGTGGACAAACTCCGGAATTCCCCCAATATCTGCAGTTGCGCCGGGATGGTCAGCGGAACATTCCCCGGAACCATTTCACCATAAACGGGTTGTTGTTCGTGTACCACGTTGCTCCAGAACGCATTTTCTTCACCCTGCCAGGTCAGCTCTCGAAATCGTCTGTCCTCCCAACCCCCACCAAGCTTGAACGCAGCCGTGTCTTCATTCAGGTCATATTCCAACACGCCGCAAAATCCAAACCCTGAAATTTGGATGATGAGATTCACGGCGGCATCCATCAACTCGTTTGCTGGAATATTGCGTAATGCCTTCTGCCCGAGTTCAGCCACAACCGCCTGTTGTTGAGCCCGCGTTTTGAGTTTTCGCTCGGCCTGTTTTTGCAAACTGATATCGCGAGCGATGGTTGACGCGCCGATAATTTTGCCAACCGCATTTTTGATTGGTGAAATGGTCAATGAAACATCAATCAGGTGACCATCTTTTCTGACCCGAACCGTTTCGTAATGGGCAACGCGCTCTCCGCGACGGATTTGATCCAGAATCTGGGGAATTTCATTTGGACGATCCCGACTGGTCAGAAATGAAATTGGCTGCCCAATTGCTTCTGGTGCCGTGTAGCCATAAATTCGCTCAGCGCCGGAATTCCAGGTCTGAATGGTTCCATCCAGGCTTTTGCCGATGATGGCATCATCTGAGGACTCCACCATAAAAGCCAGTGGGCTGATTGAATCAAAATCTGAAGTTTTTTTAAGTTTTTTTGACATAATGAGCCAGTTAGTCGTCAGTCGTCAGTCGTCAATCGTTCGCTAAATCTATTTGGTTAAATGATTTGACTGTCAATGAATCGGGGTTTTTGCTCCACAACGATAGAGTCATTTCAGGTTGATGGCTACGGACCTGTAATTTTTAATTTTATGTTCTTTTCGTCCCTTTTGTCCTTAATGTCAAAGGAGTTACCTATGGTTTTTGGTGCCATCTGCGGAGATATGATTGGTTCACTCTATGAAATCAACCCGGTGAAAACAAAGGATTTCGAGTGGTTAAACCCATACAGCCGGTTTACAGATGACACGGTGCTCACCGTGGCGGTCGCCTCGGCGTTGCTTGAAAATCGGGAGTATGGCAAAGCCCTCAAGACGTTTGCCCGCCGCTATCCCTTTGCCGGGTATGGCGACCGGTTTGACCACTGGGCGCGGGATGATTCCTACGCTCCGTATAACAGTTGTGGCAACGGGTCAGCCATGCGGGTCAGCGGGGTCGGCTATGCCTTTGATTCGCTTGAAGATGTGGTTACCGAAGCCCGTGAAACCGCCCGCGTGACCCATAATCATCCCGAAGGCATTAAAGGCGCGCAAGCCGTGGCCGCCTGCATTTTTCTGGCGCGAACCGGCGTTGAAAAATCAGCCATCAAACAGGTCATTGCGACCTGCTTTCAATATGATCTGGATCAAAAACTGGATGAGATTCGGCCAACTTATTTTTTCGATGTGACCTGTCAGGGGTCGGTGCCGCAATCCATCGTTGCCTTTTTGGAGTCAGACAATTTCGAAAGTGCCATTCGCAATGCAATTTCGCTGGGTGGGGACAGTGATACGATGGCCTGTATTGCCGGCAGCATTGCTCAAGCCTATTACCGGCATATTCCTCCTGAAATTATTGAGTTTGTCCGGAGAAAACTCCCGGCTGATTTGCTGGAAGTCGTGGACGCTTTCAACGAGCGGTTTGAAGTTCTGTATTGAGGTTACGATATGGCATTTCTGTTGAAAGCTGAAAAACATCCAACCCGGTGCGAAATTTGCCACCAATCAGATCAATTTGATCCGGTTGCGAATCACTGCACGCGATGTCAGGGGGTGGTTGAACGTCACCGACCGGCTTCACAAAGGGTGGTGTGGAAAATAGTTGCCGGGGTTGGATTGGCGCTGATTGTAATTGTGTCGCTGGGCGCCGGTGCGATCACGTTGTGGGTTTCGTGGATTCGGTCGCTTGAAAAACAGCCACCTCCCATCGTGAAAGAAATTGACCCGATTCGTCCCCTGACGGTTGATCTTCTGACAGAACAGATCAATAAAAATCTGACACCAGGCACATCGGACGTCCCTCAAGTGCTGAACTTTTTAGAAACTCGAACCCTCCAGCATTACCTTCTGACACCCGTTACAGATGACGAGGTATTTTGTACCAGGAATCGAAGCCTGGACCTGAATGAATCACGTAAACTGGTTCTTGAGAAAAAGATCAAACATAAAATCACCGCCTGGACGCCGATTACAGGCCGCAATTACCTCCATCACTGGATTATCGTCATGCGATTTTATTTTGATGAGAACCAAAAACTGGTTTGTTCGAGTGTTTGCAATTGGCCGGTGAGTCCAAATTATCCGCGACCAACCTCCTGATTGGCGTGTTTTCAAAGCTATCGTTGTTCAGTAAATATTTCCCTGGTCTATATTTAGGGAATCTCAGGAATCACTGAAGAATTTGGATTTATTTTCTGTGTGTTCCGTATGTTCCGTGGTTTTTTCTTCTGAAAATCTCATTTCCATCTGGCATTTCCACCTTCTTTCCACTAGATTGCGCAGCCAATACCTCAAAAAATTCTCTCGATGCCCCTCCTGATGCCAGTCAGGAGCTATTTTCTCTATGAAGCACATCAAATTTCTGCTCAGTGCATGTCTTTGCCTGTGGTTTTGGATTGTGCCAGCTACAGCCCAGGTTACCAGTTCGGCGATTACCGGCACCGTTCGGGATGAGTCACAACACCCGGTGCGTCAGACCACGTTAACGGTGAAAAATCTGGAAACTGGCCTGACCCGCAAAACAATCAGTGCTGATGATGGATCGTTTTCGATCTTTGGTTTGCCTCCAGGGAGGTATCTGGTTCAGGCCGAGAAATCCGGTTTTACCGAAGCGCGGCTGGATGAACTGGTCACTTCGGTGGCTGAAGAGAAGAATATTCATTTGATTTTAAAGGTGATACCGGTTCAGGAAGTGGTCACCATCACCAGTGAGCCATCGCTGATCGAAGTGTCCACCTCAACCATCAGCGGTCTGGTCACTGATCGCCAGGTGCCGGCCCTCCCGCTCAATGGTCGCGATTTGACCCAGTTGATTTTGCTTCAACCCGGAGTCGTCAACAGTCGAGCCAGCGTGCAGTCAGGCAGCACCGGTCAGGGGTCGCGGTTTTCAGTTTCTGGCGCTCGTCCAACCCAGAATGTGTTTACCCTCGATGGCACGGTGATCAACGATGCACTCAACAACACCCCCGGCAGTGCCCAGGGGTTGCTGATCGGTGTCGAAGCCGTGAAAGAATTTCGGGTTCTGGTCAACAATTATGGAGCGGAATACAGTCGAGCGGCAGGCGGCGTGTTTCTGGCGGTAACCAAATCTGGAAGCAATGACTTTCACGGTTCGGTGTTTGAATTTCTCCGCAATGATGTTTTCGATGCCCGGAACTTCTTTGATAAAGAAAAACCAGCCTTTCGCCGCAATCAATTTGGCGCGGCAGTTGGTGGGCCAATTGTCAAAAACCGGGTGTTTTTCTTTGCCAATTTCGAAGCCCTGCGCGAACGCAAAGGTATCACCCGCATTGCGATTGTGCCTGATGCCAGCGCCCGGATGGGAATCTTGCCGGGTGTGAACCCGATTTCGATTGACCCACGAGCCGTCCCGATTCTGGATTTATACCCGCAGGCCAATGGGGCGCAACTCAGTCGAGGAACGGCTGAATTTATCGGTACCACCAATCGGTTTTCAGATGCGAATTTCCTGACCAGCCGGTTTGATATCAATCTTTCGGATCGTGATTCGCTCTTTGGAACCTACACGATTGAAGATTCACAGCAGTTGCTCCCACGCAATTTTCCCGAATTTCCAAATCTTTCCGATAACCGAAAACAATATTTTACGCTTGAAGAAAAACACGTTTTTTCGCCGACGATTCTCAATGAAGCCCGGTTTGGGTTTGTGCGCACGTCGCCCTCCGAACTCGTGCCCGAAACCGACCGAACGTTGCAATTGATTGCCGGACAGGGACTTGGTGAGATCAACATATCCGGATTGACTGATATCGGTACTGACCGGACCAATCCGAAAATCTTTCGGTTAAACCATTTCCAGTTTACCGACAACCTGATTATGACCGTTGGCCGCCACACGCTCAAAGTTGGCGGAAATGTGTCGCGATTCCAATTCAATGGTCAGTCAGACAGCCGAACCCGAGGGCAATTGCGATTTCGGTCACTGGCAGATTTGCTCGCCTTTAAGGTGCGGGAGATTCAGGGGGCGTCGGCAGATTCAGACTTTATCCGGGGGCTTCGCCAGACGCTGGTTGGATTTTACCTTCAAGACAATGTGCGGTTGACGGACCGGTTGACGCTGAATGTGGGGATGCGCTACGAAACGGTCACTACACCCAAAGAGGTCAACGGTAAAATTGCCAATTTGCGCAATATTTCAGATTCGGAAGTGACGGTTGGTGGTGATTATTTTACTCCGACGCGAAATAATTTCGCTCCTCGGGTGGGCCTGGCGTGGGATGTGACCGGACGGGGGAAAACCATTGTTCGCAGCGGGTTTGGGATGTTTTACGACCAGCCGCTCTTTCAAACGTACCGCAATGCCATCTTCCGAACATTGCCATTTGTGAATCGGGGTGTGATTTCGTCGGTACCGATGTTGCCGGTTAACCCTGGAGCGTTTAAAGGGGCTGACCTGGCAACTGAGGCGGTGCAACCTGACCTCCGACCCAGCTACGTGATGCAGTACAACCTCAATATCCAGCAGGATTTCAAGGGGATGGTGGTCCAGGTGGCCTACCTTGGTTCACGAGGGGTCAATCTGTTTGGACAAGGGGATGTCAACACAGCAATTCCGCAACGACTACCTGACGGACGCGAGTTTTTCCCTGAAGGCAGCAAACGGCGAAACCCAAAGTTTGGCGAAATCCGCCGGATTTTCCAGGGCTTTAACTCGCATTATCACGCCATCAGTGTGAATGCCCAGCAACGGTTACGGTATGGGCTCGATTTTCAACTGGCCTATACCTATGGCAAATCCATTGATGAGCGGTCGGGTGTTGCCGGGCGACTGGAATTTTCCAACGGCCAGTCACGGGCGTTTGATCCGTATAATCGAAAACTTGACCGGGGATTGTCAGATTTTGATGTCCGGCACAGCTTTACCACCAATTTGATCTATCAACTGCCGAAGCTCGCAACCACCAACCCACTGCTGTCAAATTTGCTCAACGGGTGGCAGACTTCAGCCATTGTTTCGCTCCAGTCAGGGGTTCCATATTCACCAGTTCTCATTGGTGACCAGGATCAAGATGCTACGGATGCCAATGTCTCGCGCCCAGATGTAGTTCCAGGGGTGAGTTTTACCCCATCGAAAGGCCAGACCTCGACCCAGTGGTTTAATCTGGCGGCCTTTACCCCACCTCAACCGGGTGTCAGAGGGAATGCTGGACGAAATATCCTGATCGGACCCAATTACAAGAGCCTGGATCTGGCACTGGTCAAAGAATTCTTTTCTGACCGCCGGGTGCGGCTTCAATTCCGGGCTGAGTTCTTTAACGTGTTGAATCGAACAAACTTTGATATTCCATCCAATTCTGAAGAAGGCGAAGCCCTGTACACCTTTATTCCAGCGGATGATGATATCCCCGCCTCGTTTCAGCCTTCTTCCAGCGCCGGAAAAATCTTTGCCACTTCGGGAAACTCACGGGAATTGCAATTTGCCCTGAAGTTAGTGTTTTGAAATCCGGGTTCCGGGTTCCGGGTTCCGGGTTCCGGGT
>DAOQNB010000131.1:0-4024 GCA_035335845.1 Acidobacteriota bacterium
CATTCTTCATTCTTCATTCTTCATTCTTCATTCTTCATTCTTCATTCTTCATTCACAGCGGATAGACCCGCAATTGCCCATCACCAGTTGAAAAAATCAGGCACAGCGTTTTTGAGGCGCCAACCTGGGCAATGACAGGTGAGGTGGCAAAAGCACCAAGCGGAAGTTGCCAGACGGTATCGCCGGTGTCAGCCCGAACGGCCACCAGTTGCCCATCCGCGGTACCAAAAACAAACCAGTTGAGGCCGTCGGTCGGGTCTCCTTCGCGCGAGCCAAGCACGGTCACAATGTCGGTACTGGTCCACCAGCCGGTGCGTTTGACCAGGACTCCGTCACTCATCCGGTAGACCGAGAAGGTGCCTTCCGGGCCATAATTGGCGCCGATAAAGACATCCGCTGAGCCAAATCGAGCGGGCGCCACCCCTGGCAACGCAGCGCGGTTGATGCGCATAACGGCTTCGGTTCCAATGATTTTTGCAAAATCCCAGACGCGTTTGTTGTCTTTGGCAATGCGGACCACACGGGCTGGGCCCGCCAGCAAAACCTCGCCTGCTGGAAGCAACACCGCAGATGAATACAGATCGCCTTTCAGTGTCCGAACCTCAACAGGGCCAAACAATGCTTTCCCGGTGGCGCCATCGCGAATACTGTATTTGTCATTTGAAACAATATAGATGTCATCGTCCCCATCACCATCATAGTCGCGAACACTGACGGCATTGCTAAAGAAAAAGGCTTCGTTGGTGCGCCAGACCGTGTTGCCCTGGGCACCGCTGAGCAACAAACTGCCAGTTCGTGAAATACTGATAAAAACACCGGCTGCCTGTGCCGCGCCGAGAAACTTTCCAGTGACCAGAGTCAGCGCCGTATCTGATGGATATTCCGGAAATGTCACCCCCCATCGCTCACGAATAGCAAAGGTTCCAGCCGCAAAAGTCCCACTTGATTCAAGGGCACTGATCCGCAGACGTCCGGCATCATTGCGGGTGACCAGGATTTCCGGTCGGTTGCCGGTGGGTGACTGAATGTCGAGTTCATTGATCAATGGAACTGACGTGCCTTCAAATGTGGTCAGACTCTGGGTGGTTCCCGTCAGCGGATCGCAGCTAAACACGCCGATACGCCGTGAGGGCAATCGCAGCAGGATTTCATTGACCCCATCGCCATCCAGATCGGCCACGCGTGGTTCAAGTTGCGACGAAGGCGAGGCCACAAACGAAGAAGCGGCTGGCAGCGCCTTGCGGCGGCTTTCGACCTCATAAAACCCGACTTTGCCGGTCAAGGCGCCGTTGATTTCTTCAGCCACCAGAAACTTGAGCAACCCGGATACTGGATCACGCCAGATCGTCCGAACATTGCCTGACCGAACCAGCGATAAATCAACGGTAATGCCTTCGGGCGTCGGCGTGGCAGTCGTCAACCTGACTTTTCCGTTTCGTTTTTGCTGAAAATAAGAAAAGAAGAATGGGGCCCGATTTGGCATCAGGAGACCAATTCGGGTTTCATTTGAGGCGCCAATCAACGGCAAATCCGGGATGCACACACTGCGCAGCAAATACTGTGACTGGGTCAGGGTTTTTCCATAAAGCTGCAGGGCGCCGGTGCTTCCACTGAGCGAAAAAGCATAGACCTCCAGTGCCGAAGCCAGCGTCATCGAGGGGAATTCTTCGGTGGCCTGTGAGGTATACAGTTCCGGAACCCCATCACCGTTGATATCCCGGATATCCCACACATAATGGTTGGCCAGCCGGACAAGCAACACCGCGTTCCCATTTGCATCCCCAGTGCCATTATAAATCCGAATGTTTTGAGTGGTTTTGTCCCAGACATTGAGCACGATTTCGGCGCGGCCATCACCGTTGAGATCAACCACACTGTTGAGACAGGCACGTGGGTTTTCATTGGGAAAAGTCCCACCCCAGAGACGGGTCGGCGTTGGGGTTAACTTAAAAACCGTAATCGCCTGCAATTTCCCATTCCCGGCCAAAACCGGGATTTCGTCGCCAATAACGACAACTTCCAGGTCTTTGGGGTCAGCATCAACGTTGGCCAGGGTCATCAATCCATAGTGGCGGCCTTCGGGGTCACCTTCGCGGAATTCAGTCTGGCTGCGGAGCGTTCCATCCACGTTGTAAATGAGCAGCCACGGACGGCCAACCACCACCACATCCAGCACCCCATTGGAATCAACATCCCCAATTGCCAGTTGCGGCGAGTTCAGTTGCCCGCCATTGAGATTTTTGACGACTGGCGTGGCATAGGTCTGGAGCTGAGAATCAAAGAAATACCCCATTGCATCGCCTTCAGTGGCGGTGTGGTCTGGGAAAACGACGATTTCCTTCCCAGGTCGCGTTGGGATCAGATCGGCAACTTTGATAAATGGTGCCGCCAGCAAGGTAAATTCCGGAAACCGAAAACTACGCCGGATACCACCATCTGATTGAATTACCATCAGATCCTGGGTCACCGTTCCAAAGGCAATGATTTCTGCCGGGCCATCGCCATCAAGATCAGTAATCGTGGCAATGTCGGTCATTCCATAAAAGTTATCAAACAGGAGCTGACCATTTCGGGTGGCAGAAATCCGGCCATTGCGGATCATCACAATATCGGCCACGCCGGTTCCTGACAGATCGCCAACCATTGAGGAAGCTGGTGACCCACCCGTATTGATCCCAAAAAACGTTCCTGGTGGGCGTGGGGGAACTGGCAACGGATCCACGCGTGCCCCCAGCGTGTTTTCCTTGCGATACTGTGGCCAGCTTTGCGCTGGCACCGGGGTTTGTGCCCCCACCGAAAACGTGGCCAGAAGGAACCACACCACACCACACACAACAGCCAATGGTTTCATAAGCATTTTTTTGGAGTAGAGCAACTTGACGCCGCTTTGAGCTTTAGGGTTTAAGAGTATTTGCAGGATGTTGAATAAGCCTATGACTAAGACTTGCAGCAACACGTTGTATCAGCCAGGAGTCAATCCAATCATAGCCGGCAAATCAGTTTCCGGGCAGCGCTTGTCGCAACCTCTCGAATTCGGGCATCATCAGACGCCTGCTGACACACACGTTTTCAAAACACATTATTCCAAACAATTGACTTCTTATTATGAAAAATCGGCTGAAGTTTTTGTGCATTCTTTTTTTCCTGGTCATACCACTGTTGTTGACGGCGCCAGATATTCCGCTCGTCGTTTCAGCCTGGCAGCAAGTTGCCACAACTGAAGCGGCCATTGAAACGGTTGTCCACTCAAAACCAAAAACCACCAACGGGTCCAAAGTTGACCAGGTGGTGGTCAAACACCCGTTTCCGTTTCAGGTTGGCGAAAGCCTGACCTTTGAGTTTAAATTTTCCCGGTTTCCCATCTATGGTACCATCGGCCAGCTCAACATGAATGTGGTGCCGGTTGAAAACCTCACCAGCGAAGTCAAAAAAGATGATCCCAGCCCGATCCCAGCCAGCAAATCCAGTGAACAAGAAACCCGGTTTGGGTTGCAGGCCCTGGCGGAATCCAAAGGCTTTATTCCGGCTCTGTTTGGTCTCAAAGTGCGCGATACATTTACTTCGGTTGTGGATCTAACTGATTTTTCAAGTCTTTACATGCGCAAGGACATTGACGAAGGCAAGAAACACAAAAAACAGGTTTCTCTGTTTCACCGTGAAAAACCAGAAATTCACTTCTCTGAAACAGATCTGTCGGTGGCCAATGCCCAGGCCGCCGCCCGAACGATTGAAGGCGTTCCCTGGACCACGGATCTGCTGTCCTTCTGGTATATGTTGCGAATGCAGCCCTTCAAAGAAGGCGAGACGATTCCGATGGTGCTCTATGACGACGGCAAAATTTTCAATGTGGATGTTGTGGTTGGAAAAAGTGAAAAAATCTCGGTCGAAGCTGGGAAATACACGGCCCGGAAACTAACCATTAAAGCCCACGAAGCCCAATTTATTCGCCGCAAAGGCGAGTACCTGATCTGGATTTCAGAAGATAAAAACCGCCTGCCAGTCAAAGTCCGGTTCCGCACCAGCA
>DAOQNB010000131.1:4124-9764 GCA_035335845.1 Acidobacteriota bacterium
GAAAACCGATGTTTTCCACCTTCATTCAAAACGAAGTAAATATATTCGCTTTCGGCTGGATAGAGTGCGGCCTGGATTGATTTCGCACCGGGCGAGGCAATTGGTCCAGGTGGCAGTCCTGGTGCCAGATAGGTGTTATAGGGTGAGAGCGAACGCCGGTGCTGGGGGTTATTGACATTCCCATCCCAGGTTCCATCCAGCATCGCGGCATACATAAAGGTCGGATCACAATCCAGTTTCATGCCGCGTTTGAGCCGGTTATGAAACACACTTGAAATCAACGCCCGATCCTCATCCACTTTTCCTTCTTTCTCAATCAGCGAGGCCAGCGTCACAACCTGACGGACTGACATCCCAAGCTCTCGGGCGCGAGCTTGAAACTGAGGCGTAAACACATCGCGAAACCGGCGCACCATCTGGGTCACAAGCTGAGCGCTGGTGGTGTTTCTCGCATACACGTATGTATCGGGGAATAAATATCCTTCCAGGGTTGAAGCGGTTGGGTCGAGATCCCGGATCAACGTAATATTGCGGAGTTCGGTCACCACGGCCTGACCATTGACCGGAGTTGCAGAATCCCGATTTTTGAGCAGATTTTCGACTTCAAAGATGTTCAAACCTTCAGGAATGGTGAGTTCGTGGGTGATCACCTGCCCGCGCTGGATCTTCTCGATCACCTTGAGTGGCGTGATGGGTGATTCAAACTGATATTCGCCAGCCTGGAGTGGTCGCTGGTTCCGATTGACGGTGAGATAGACCAGCAAGGGAAACCGACTTGAAATAACCCCTTCTTGCCAGAGTCGAACCAGAATTCCCCGGGTGCCCATTCCAGATTCAATTTCAATGATGCGGTCAGCGGCTTGATGCGTCAGGGGGGTGGTCAGTGAGTGATATACCCAGTAAGCAAAGCCTCCACAGAGGGCACAGATGAGGCCAAGTCCTATCAGGACCGGCCTGAAGCGGGCAAGAAGTGATTTATTGGTCATGAGTGAATGCACCTAGAGAACCAGGGCTGAAAACTTCGGGCTGAAGACTTCGGGCTGAAGATTTCGGGTTGAAGAAGTCGGGTTGAAAAGTTGGTTTTATTTCATCCCTCACCCCTTCGATTGCCCCGAGCTTGCGAGCCTTCAGCCCCAAGCCCTGAGCCCACTTTCTTCAGCCCTGAGCCCTGGTTTTCTCAGTTCTTATTCGTGTTTGATGGTTCCTTGCAACGAAAGATCAACCATCATGGGCGGGGTTCCATCGCCAAAGAAAAATGAATCCATGGCACCAAACAAAAACTTTTGAGCCTGTGGATCAATCGGATTCAGCCCGAAATGATTCATCAGGACCGTTTGCTGACCAACCCACTTCTTCCAGCATTCGGTACAGGTTGACTGTTGAACCTTGCGACCTAAGTCGTTGTTGAATGGTGCTTTTTGCATTTGCTGCATTTCACTCAGGCACGAATACCGATAGGCTGCCCCGTCAGATTTGGTGACTAATTTCATTTTTTCGAGTTCCGGAATGACTTTGCGAACTTCTTTTTCCGGATAGCCGGTTTCTTTCACCAGCGCCTCAACCGTGAGCGGGCCTTTTTCTTTGAGTAATTGAACAATTACGCGGGGAGTGCCTTTCAAAAGCACACACAATGTCTCGACTGCCATAAGTTGTACTCCAAATGGAAATTCAAACTGGTTTCGCACGCAGGAAGGATTTTCTGCACCCCTTTCAATAGCAAGGGTTGCAAAGATGATGCAAGCAGTCTTTGGCGGGCGATGGGGTCGTTGCCAGCACTGACTCATCCACCAGTGTCATAAATTGGGGCCGCCTGACGCAGCCGTTTCAGGAAATCTTCATCCAGTTCGGTGGCTGGGTTTTGACTGATCGGAGACTTTGACGTGTCGGCTGGCACAATCGTTTTTCCCTGGAACCGAACGGCAGCACTGTAGGCTTCATTGGCACCATTGAGGTCTCCGGTCCGGTACAGCACCCGCCCTAAATCCTGATAGGCTTCGGAATAGCTCCCTCCACGCTGTTCAATCGCGGTGCGATACGCGGTAATAGCGGCAGTTGGGTTGCCTTGCTGCGAATAAATCCGTCCCAGCCGGTAATAGGCTTCCGGATATTTGCCCTTGCGCTGATCAATGGCCGTTCGAAAGACCTGGGTTGCATCCAGGGCATTCCCCGCACGAACCAGTAACATCCCAAGCTCATACTGGCCTTCTGGAAATGGTTGTCCAAATTGCTCAATGGCCATCCGAAGCGACTGAATGGCCAGCGGGAACTGGCTCAGTGCGGCCTGGGAATGACTGAGTTGATAGTGGGCTCGCCAGTATGCCCCACCCATTTCCGTGAGCGTTAACTGAAATGATTTACAGGCAGCTTCGTGATTTCCCTGGGCAGCCTGAACCCGCCCCAGATCATACTGTGCTTCGGCATACCGTCCACCACGGCGATGGATTGCGGTTGTAAACGCCTGATGAGCTTGAGGTAACTGCCCGTTTAACAAACTTGCCAGCCCAACACCTCGCCAGCTTTCAGCATCGGTCGTTCGTTGCTCAACTGCTTTTTCAAAAGCCTGGATGGCTTCAGCATATTTTTTCTGGCGCAGCAGCAAGATGCCCAGATTGTGGTAAGCCGCCACATCCGTATCGCCGTGCGTCAAGGCCAGTTGCAAATGCTGATAGGCTTGATCCAGTTTGTTTTGACGGGCCAGGGCATTGCTGAGATTGCGGTGGGCAAAGGCAAAATCTGGTTGGGCTTGAATCGCCTGACGATAGGCTTCAGTGGCTTTTTCGATATTTCCCTGGGCGTAATAAAAGTTTCCAAGATTAAAATAAGCTTTTGGATATGGCTGATCTGAATAGTCAATCGCCCGCTGGATCGCTTCAAGTGGTTCATTGGTCCGACGGGTTTCATAATATTTTCCCTGCTCAAACAACACAACGGCCAGATTATGGTGGGCACGGGGCAATTTGGGTTCAATCGAAAGCGCTTCGCGAAATGCTTCGGCGGCTTCATCCAGCTTGCCAAAATCACGTAGGGCAATCCCCAAATCCAGATAGGCAGTTGTGAGATCGGGATCGGTCTTGACCGCAGTTTCAAATTCCTGGACGGCGGCGGCGACATTCCCACTTTCATAAAATACCATGCCCAGTTCGTGATGGAGTTGGGCCCGGTGTGGATCAAGCTGGAGGGCAGCCTGGAAACTGGCCACGGCCCGTCCCCAATCGCCTGACAGCCGGCAAGCCTGTCCCAATCCAGTCCAGCCTTCAATTGCCTGTGGGTTCACATCAACCGCCGCCTGAAAACTGGCCAGGGCATCAGCATAGGCTTTTTGGTCCAACGCCATCTGTCCCAATGTCAGGTGACCAGCTAAAAATTCAGGGTGTTGGGTCAGGAGCTGACCTAAAACGTCGCGGGCCATCTCTGGATTTCCCAATTCATACCAGATGGTCGCCAGATGCAGGTATGACCAGGGTTGCTGTGGTGCCGAGCGAATGGCTTCTTGAAATGCGGTTTTGGCTTCGGATGAACGATGGAGTTGTTTGAGGAGTGTTCCCCGACTGTAATGAGCCGCGGCAAAATCAGGTTGTAGCCGCAGTGCCTGTTCAATTTCACTGAGTCCGGCTTCGATCTGCCCGATTTGGGCCAGGGTCAAACCAAGATTGTGATGGGCTTCGGGATACGGGGTTGCCGAGCGGGCGATGGCATTCTGATACGCCTCAACGGCCTGGTCGAGCCGTCCCTGACTGATCAGAGTAATTCCCAGATAATACCAGGCTTCGGCTGCCTGAGAGGGGTATCTGGCAATGACCGACTCAAATGTGGTCATGGCTTCGGTAACTTCCCCATGAGCAAATGCCTCTTTCCCGACCTGTATCAGGTCAGCCGCCGTTTTCCCTGCTTGACGCCCACCACCAGACTCGACTGTGTTTGATAAACTACCGGTATTGCGCACAGCCATGTGCCCCCCTTTGCGTCAGAATAAAGTGTTTGGGATTTCCCTGGCCTGTGAAAATTCCGCATCTCTGCTTTCCCAACTCAAACAGGATAACCCCATCGCTGGAAAAGCAGCTCAGGTGACTATCATTGGGTGATAGCACGCCGAAAAACGATTGCTGGTTGTGTGAGATCCGAGGGGATATGTGGGGACAAAAACCTGACTGAGAGCTGGAATGGGGGTCCGGCTCAGAAGGTATCTGTCACAAAAACAGTCATCACGCGCTATGCCATTACGATGCTTCAAGTTGTAAGACGGCAATATATGGCAGATTGCGATACCGCTCCGCGTAATCAAGACCATAGCCAACCACAAACTCATTGGGAATCGTAAAGCCAGTGTATGCCACATCAACATGAGCGAGTCGCCGTTCTGGTTTGTCCAAAAGCGCAGCGACTTGAACTGATGCCGCATCACGTCGGCGAAAATTGTCAAGCAGATAATTCAGGGTCAATCCTGTATCCACAATGTCTTCCACCACCAGCACGTCACGCCCTTTGAGACTGGTGTCAAGATCTTTCAAGATTCGGACTTCACCTGAGGATTTGGCAGCCGCCCCATAGCTTGATACGGCGATAAAGTCAACGGTGACAGGCAGATCAACACACCGCATCAGATCAGCGGTGAACAGGCTGGCACCTTTGAGGACACTGATCAGAGCCAGTGGTTTTCCACGATAATCATTTGTAATTTGATCGCCCAGTTGCTGGATGCGCGCCTGAATTTGAGCGCGATCAATTAACACTTTGAGATTGGGTTGGTTAAATTCTGACACGGTACCTGTCCAAAGAAGAAAATGATGGTTCAAACAAACACAAAATCAACCAAGTTCGTGGTCTCTGAGATGGACTCGTTGGCTCAACGCTGACCACGCAAACATCAGGAAGAAAGTGGTCGTCAGAGGTGACAGCACGGCCATATCACTCAGGAAATAACGTCCTCGCCAAACATGACGTGGGTTTCTTCGTCAACCGGCCCAAGTCCAAGGTGCCGCTCACCATTGATGTCTCGGATCCAGACCACGTTCATCAATTCCCGTCGTTCGGGGTTGATCGCGGGAACAACCAGCGCCAGTTGATCCCCCACTTCAACCTGAATGGAGGAAATGACACAGGCACCTTTCCGGCTGATCGAGATACATTCCCCGGTACTGTTAAAGAACTCACCGTCTTTGGCGATGCCCTCGACCACAGCCGTCAGGCTACAAGGTAATCGTTTCTCTCGACGCGTTGATTCAAAATCCTCACTCATCGAACCCTCCTTGGGTTTCACACATGAATTGAAAGACACCCCGTTTTCTCAACCGGGAAAAGCTCAGGTCGCTCAGTGATGGACTGGCTTCTTCTATTGTAGCTAGGATTTGCAGGGTTGTTGACCTGGGAAAAATGAGTACTTCTTCAGTATTCATGATGTTTTCGTGAAGTGCAAGACCAAACTGTGACTTCATCCTTTCCAACTCAGGGCCCGAAGAGTTTTTGAAAGGCAAAAATCAAATCGAAAACTGGGATTTTGGAAACAAAAAAGCTCTGAAGTATGCATTCAACTTCAGAGCCAAAGTGAGGAGACGACCGTGAAAAATGTTCCAAATTCAACTTCACGCCTACACCAAATTGTTTTGCGACAAAGAGACAGAAAAACAAATCGGTGAAGTCCAG
>DAOQNB010000132.1:0-9724 GCA_035335845.1 Acidobacteriota bacterium
ATTATCGCTCCACTTAGTGAATGAAGAATGAAGAATGAAGAATGAAGAATGAAGAGGCAAACCTGGATCTGGTACTTGGAGCTTAGTGCTTAGGATCGAATACCTTCCAAGAACCAAGAACCAAGAACCAAGGACCAAGAACCAAGAACCAAGAACCAAGGATCAAGAACCAAGAACCAAGAACCAATTTTTTCTTCATTCTTCATTCTCAATTCTTCATTCTCAATTCTTCATTCTGACCAACCAGTGCCTCAAGCTCACGGACTGTATGTTCCAATTCATCAATCAGGCGATTGGGTTCACCAGCTTGAAAGACTGTGAGGAGCGTCCGGTAGTACCACAGCGTCCCCTCTTTGCCGCCTCGGAAATATTCCCATACCTCTTCACCTTGAAACCGATAATCGGTCAGGATCGCACGCGCATTGTGCAGTTTGTCGGCGGCTGAGACCAGCCGAATACGGGCCGAAGCTGTATGCAGGTGCTCGATATAGGCCTCTTTCCGGGCACGCCAGGGTGGTTTGGGGATCGTCTCGGCATCAGTACAGCCATCCACCAGTTCCGTAACGTCATCACCAAAGCGCCGGCGGATTTCCTGCCGGGTGGTGTCGCCTCCCTGGTCTTCGATAGCGTCGTGTAACAGGGCCGCAATGGCCTGGTTTTCATCGCCGCCATGTTCGATGACAATAGCAGCAACTGCCAGTAAATGCGCGACATAGGGTGTATGTGAACCTTTACGAAGCTGATTTTTGTGAAGCTGGGCTGCATACACCAGGGCTTCTTCGAACCGGGTAGAGAAGGGCATAGGGTCTGATGATTCACTTGAGCAAAATAAGCGTCAGGGATGCTGCGCCTGGGAAAGCATGGCTGCGTATGTGGGGGGAAATCGCATTGGCCGGCCTTCACGGTTAATCACGATATGAACCGTTTCACCTTCAGCTAATACAAGGTTGTCAACCTGACGATGAATTGTGTAGGTAAACTTGATCTGCCGCGAACGAAGTTCGCCCAGTCGAGTGCGAACCACAATTTCATCATCATATCGGGCCGACGCCAGAAACCGGCATTGGACCTGCGCCACAGCCAGAAAAGCACCTTCCTCACGTTCCATCCTAGCATATTGAAAGCCGCACTGCCGACAATAGTCAGTGCGACCTATTTCCATCCAAATCAAATAATTGGTGTGATACACCACACCCATCTGGTCGGTTTCGGCATAACGCACCCGGAGGTGCGATTCAACAGTCAATTCAGTCATAGCTTTAGGGTTCCGGGTTCCGGGTTCCGGGTTCCGGGTTCCGGGTTCCGGGTTTTCGAATTTATGTCCTTTTGGTCCTTTTACTCTGTCACCTGGTCACGTTTTACCCGTTGCCACAGCCAGTACACCGGAATACCAGCCACAACCACAAAGATTCCCATTAAAACAGGGCTGGTGGAGAGCATTTGAAGTGCCTGGCCAATGTGTCCTGCTGCGAACAATGGATAGGCTTCCTGGAGTTGATGGCGGGTTTCGCGCACCATATTGATGAGCAGGACCACTGACACCAGCAAGGCAATCAACGGTACCACCGGGTAGCCTGGGATTCGGTAAGGGCGTTCGGCATCCGGATACCATCGGCGAAACAGAAAGACCGCGAATGTGTTGAGTGCATTGGTGATCCAGATAACGAAAATTGTCATCGCGATGAGACTTTCAAACGTTCCGGTGAGAGTCAAAATCACAGCGCAGGTACTCTGAAGCAGCAGGGCGCCAATTGGAGTTCCGCGTTCGGTGACCCGGCTGAGCCAGGCAAAACTCAAGCCGTCCCGAGCCATGGCAAACGTAATGCGTGGGCCGGACAGCAAATGGGCATTGAGCCCACCCACGACGGTGATAAAAGCCAGAACTACCAGAAATAACTCGCCTGTGGCCCCAGTTCGGCGGGCAAAGACCTCGGCGGCAACTAATTCTTTGGACGCTGCCATTTCAGCCGGAGTAAGTACATATAAGAAGGCTGTATTCAAAAGCAGGTACAGCACTGTGAGGCTTCCAATGCTTCCGAGCAAGGCCCGAGGAATATCCCGTGCCGGCTGCTTCATTTCTTCGGCCAGGGTAATCACGTCGGCATATCCATCATAGGTCCACACGACAAACTGGAGCGCAATGCCAAATGCCACCCAGGTTGAGACCGAAGGCACAACCGCCGGAGCTGGTGTTGCGGGCGGCGCGTTTCCAGTCAACCCAAAAGCCAGTCCCACAATCAGCAGCAAAGCCAGAATTTTGATACTGGTAAAAATTTGTTGTGCCCAGGATGCCGTCCGCAGGCCCGTCAGATTCAGGATTGTAAAAATCACAATGGCGGTAATCGCCACCGCCCTGGTCGAAGCCGGACCATAGGTAACGGTCAGGCCCAGGGCGTGACCGACTGGAATGACCAGTTTCCCAAAATATTCGCCAATCGCCACGGCTACGGCGGCCACACTGCCTGGATACGTGATGAGCGAGGAGGCCCAGCCATACAGAAATGCCGGGAATTGACCATAGGCCGCCCGGAGATACACATACCAGCCCCCAGCCTTCGGCAAGAACGTTGAGAGTTCAGCCAGTACCAGCGCATCAATCAACGTCAAGATGCCTCCAGCCAGCCAGACAAGCAAAATCAGGCTGCTTGCAGGAAGAAGTCCAGCGACTTCACCCGGATTTCGGAAGATCCCGGCGCCGATGGCCACACCCATTGAAACTGCTAGCCCAGCGCCTACGCCTAGAATCCGCTGCAAGGTCGGGGCCGGTCGAGGGAGTGAATATGAATCAGATTGGGTCATTGGAAGTGAAATAAGGAAAGTTGGAATGGCCAGCATAGTACCTGGAATCAAAAGTCTGGGGAAGTAATGCCCGAAAAATGCGTTTAACTCGCCAGCTTTCATCAAAGAAAAATCCAGCAACTGTCCAGGAATGGACTATCCAGAACTAGAAATTACGGGTTGCGTTCCACGCTTGGCGTGCCTATACTCGTGCAGCATCAGTGAGATTCAGGCACGTCTTCTTTTCCAAACAGCAATTCCGCCCACCTGACGATAGCTTCACCTTTTTTGTACATCTGAATTTTTGGTGTCAGGGGATGAACTATCTCTTGTCCAGTGTGGTTCTGGTTCTTCTGACTGATGGCACCCTACCTTCGGTAGCCCAAAAGGTTTAGTTGGTACAGTGCACGCTAAAATTGCTTTCCGCATTCAGTCGTTTCGAAAAAGAGGTGCTGGCTTTTACCAGCCACACCGCACTCCCTGTTTTTGAGATTCCATCTTTGTCACGTGTAAACAGTTTCACTTTTCACTTTTTGGTGATTTGGAGAGGTGTTTCACTCGCGACAGCCCTCATCAGAAATTGGTAAAAACCAGGTTCAGATCAACCTGAGCCTCTTTGCTGTGGAAGTCCTTGAACCGATCAGTCATCTGAATGGGCAGGGCCACCTAACCAACATAGCTCAACGTTACGTGCAAGATCGAAGGCTATGTCTCAAGCCGAGCGAGCCAGGGCGGGTATTTTCGAGGAACACGTATGGGAATTTTTGATCGCCTCTTCGGTAAACGGAAAGAAGCTCCTCCGCCTTCTCCGCCACCGACGCCACCCCCACCACCACCACAGCCTCCACGTGTTACTCCACCTCCACCCGTTGCGGAAACGCCAAAGCCAACGCCGCCGCCGGTTGCCCCACCACGAGTTCCTGAACCACCTGTAAGACCAGTTGATTCAGCACCACTCACTGCACCCACAGCCCCAGCCGGTCCGTTGTCGCTTCCATCAACCTATATGGCGCCTCCAACGACGGCAGATTTGGAGCCATCGGTGAGTAGCCTGCCAGTGCCGGTTACCGGGCCCATCATCACTCAGGAGGATCTGCCTCAACCGCCAATCCAGGTTCCCAAACCAGAGCCGGAACCTGAACCACAACCCAAACCGGTTTCCTTTTTCAGCGAACCGCTCCCACCAGCCCCAGTGGTCGAGTCAAAACCTGCTTTCCCGGATGATGCGGCACTGGAAGCTGAGTTGTTTGCTGAATTTGGGGAGCTGACCGAAGAAGAACGGTTGATCTTACTTGAGTTAAAACGGGAGGAAGCACGCAAGGCAAACCAGGGAGCTCCGGCTCAACCCGTTTCTGCGGCGCCTTCGATAGCCGCGCCAGTTCAACTGCCGGAACCAGAATCACCAGGGTTTGTCCCTGGATCGTTGACGACCGAACTGGACCGGGCGCTGGTCTCGCTGCTTGGGGATATGGAGACCAGTTCTGAGCCAACCGGCGAATTGCCGGCGGTCAGTGACGTGGCGCCGACGCTGGTCATGGATGGGGCTTTTGTCGCTGAGGCACTGCATGCCGAACCTGTGACCGGGGCGGAATCAACGGCTGAATTCTTTGGCGGCGCCGTGGAAACAACGGCTGGGCCTGGACTTGTGACGGATGAAGAAGTAACTGCGCCAACGGCTGGGTCCTTCTTTGATGATGAACTCGGTGATTTTGACGATGCGTTTGATTCGTTGATGGCCGGTGAAGCGCCGGCTCATGCCGATGGGGAATCAACTGGTGTTGAGGTTGACCAGGGCGAAATTCGTGAACTGTTTGCCAACATTGCTGCCAATTACATCAAGCCCGTCAAGAACTTTATTTTTGAACTCCGATCAGGTGCGGCACGCAAAGAATGGCTTGATATCTGCCAGCCGGCGTTGATGAGTCTCTCCAAATCAGCCAATGGAATGGGGTTACTTGAGGTCAGTGACGCCGTGGGGAACTTTGATGCGTTGCTCATTGAAGCCAGAGCCTCGTTTGAGCCTTCAATCACCGGTGATTTGCGCGAGCGGGTCCTGGCCTATTATGAAACCCTGGTTGAAATGCTGCCCCAGACCTTCACCCTGGGTGAGGAAAGTGCCCAGTCTGAAGGCATGATTATCAACTCGCTGCTCAAGCAAATCCCAGATGTCGGGAAGGTCACCATTGATAAGCTTTATCGGGCCGGGTTGACCACACTTGAGAGCTATTTTATGGGCTCCAAAGAAGATATTGCGGTTGCCTCTGGCCTCCCCATTTGGCTGGCTGAACGGATTTGTGAAAAGTTCCGGCAGTACCAGCATGACCTTGAAACCAGTCCGGTTGATGCTGGAAACAGCGCCCACCGTGCCAGATTGGAACACCTTACCCAGGATTTAAAAGAATTTCACGACCAGTATGAAAAAGCCACTGCTGCCGAATGGACAAACCCGGCGGCGGCTGAGGATCGACGTTATTACCGTCAGGCCCGGCAGGATACCCAGCTTCAGATCAATATTGTGTTGGCTGAACTGCAGGCGATTGACCTGGTGAAGGAAATTCAGCGACTTTCGTTTGAAAAGCGAATTCAGCGGCTTCAGGAATTTCTCCAGGCCCTGGCAAACGAAATGTAGTGATTGGGATATGAATCAGCAGACCCTGCTGGTTCATACTTGTTTTGGTTGGTCAGGAGTTATTTTTTTCAGGTGCCGGAATTCATTGGTCTTCTGAAATCCAGTTCCAGGAAGTATGAATTGTGAATTATGAATGATGAAAAGGACAGCTCGTTAAATCATCAATGGTTCGCCTTTTCATCATTCAGAATTCATTTCTCATCACGAATCGATTAAACCTGTCCGACAAGGTTGAGTCTGGTGGTGGAAACATTGCCGGCTTTATATTTAATGCACTTTTCCGGGTGACGCCCTTGCTCCTGCGGCGCCATCTTCACATGCACAACGAAAGAGTCAACTATTCTCTGCGCTGGGAAGCTAACAACAATTAAGAGGGAGAGTCTTTATGGCTGAATTTTCCCGTGAAGAAGTAATTCAGAAGGTAGCGAATGGAGAGGGCCTGGAGCGTGCCGATTTGCGTGATTTAAAGCTTGCGCAGGCCCAACTGGAAGGGGCGAATTTACGCCGGGCAGACCTGGAAGGTGTCGATTTTGAAGAGTCGGTGTTGCGCAAGGCCAACCTTGCGAGTGCCAACTTGCGGGACGCCTTTTTAGCACGGGCCAACCTGGAAGGGGCCAACCTGCGTGGGGCTGACCTGGAAAGTGCCAACCTGGAGGGAGCCAACCTGTCGGACGCCGATCTGTCACGAACAAACCTGGAAGGCGCCAATCTGGAAAATGCGAATTTATCGCGGGCCAGATTAAACGCCTCCCAACTGGCACTGGCCAATCTGGGAGGCGCACGCCTTGATGGTGCGGTCTTAAGCAATGCTGACCTCCAGGAAGCCTATTTGGGTGGCGCCTCGATGGTAAAAGCTGATTTCCAAAATGCAGTTTTGGAAAAAGCCAACCTCGAAGAAGCCGATCTGACGGGGGCGAATCTCCGGGATGCGTCAATGCGTGGTGCCTTACTGCCTGGGGCAAATCTGACTGGCGTTATTTTGGAGCGAGCCGTGCTGGCTGACGCGACACTCCAGCGGGCAAATTTCACCAAAGCTGATTGCCGACACGTCACCTGGGCCAAAGCCCAGTTATCAGGTGCTATCTTTAATGATGCTCTGGTATATGGTGGTGACTTGACGGCTGATCTGGCAAAGATGGTCAAAGCCGAGTGGGTTGATTTCAGTAAAGATGGCGATGGTTCGCAACGAGTCAAAGGCAGCGAACTGGTCAATTACCTCAATGGTTTGAAAGAAGGCGGCAGTGCCGCCGCCGCTGTGCCCGCCGCCGCCCCTGTGGCGCCATCAACTGGAAACCGCCGATACTTTGGTCGCGGCGACGTGTTACGCGACGCCAAGCTTGAGTTTGACACGGGTTCGATTGTTGAAGTCGAAGGCCGATTCCTGAAATGCTCGATTACGTTGGGCGATGGTGCCCAGCTCATCATTGGGAAAGAAGGCTTGTTAGATGGTTGCCGGATTTCAGGAAATGGGATCATCATTGTGTATGGTCGTTTTATTGAAGACTCAGCGCCTGGCATTGATGGTGCCAAACAGTTGATTGTCGGCGCGACCGGATCGGTCAAGGGGATGATCAAACAGCCACCTTCGCTGACACAATTTGCCTTCGAACCAGGTTGCTTCCTGCGGCTTAAGATTGCAACCTCCTCGTAATCTCCATTCCACCTGTTGCTTATCTGCAGGGGCTGTTCACACGTCCCCTGCGGATCACTCCCATTGCCAAACACGGTTATTTTAACTTCGAATTATGAAAAGATGTTGGCAGGCGCCTGGCGCTTGACCTTACTTTCAAGGAGCATGTATTCGCCATGAGTGATCAAAATACCAAACGCACCATTATTGAAGAAGGAAGCGAACTGACAGGGACGTTAAAGTCAAACTGCGCCGTCGTGGTCAGTGGAAAAGTCAATGGTGAAGTCCATTCGCCGTCGCTGGTGGTCAGTGAAGGCGGGTCGGTTCACGGCACCATCAAAGTCAACGATCTCAAATCGCAGGGTGAAATTGCCGGTCAGATCGATGCTGAAATGGTCGAACTCTCTGGCAAAGTCAATGATCAGACCATCATTCGCGCCACGATGCTTGAGGTCAAATTAAGCACCCCAGATTCAAATAAACTTCAGGTTCAGTTTGGCAATTGCAGCCTTGAAGTTGGAAAAGAAGAAAGCAGTGCCCCTGCCGCACCGGCGGCCAGTGGTGGTGACGCCCAACCCCAAAATCGTCCACAACAGGGCGGTGGTGGTCAGCAGGGTGGCGGTGGCCATCAAGGCGGCGGTGGCGGCCAGCAAGGAAATCAGCAAAAGCAAAAGGGTCGCGACTGATCGTGCCATGTAGAAATTGAGTTCTGGTCAGTGTTCAAGCTTTAGCGAGCAAAAACCGGTCGTTTGTCATATTCAAGTTATTGATCTGACTTGAGTTGCTAGCTTTGTCCGATGAAAGCAACCTAAAGCCTGAACGCTGGACCTGAACCAAAACAAAAATTGACCACTTGAAATTTCCAGCTCAAGCAGGTACTCTTCGCGCTCACAAAATTTGCACCCTTAGCTCAGTTGGATAGAGCGTTGGCCTCCGGAGCCAAAGGTCGCTGGTTCGAATCCAGCAGGGTGTATCCCCACTTTCCACATCTCCAATTTCGAGTTCACAAATCCAATGACTCCCACAGCATACGCCGTCGAGATGCTTGAGGTGACCAAGCGTTTCGGCGCCGTCACGGCCAATGATCGGGTCACACTCCGCATTGAAAAGCAAAGCATTCACGCTATTGTGGGAGAAAATGGCGCCGGCAAGTCCACCGCCATGAATCTGTTGTATGGCCTCTATGTGCCTGACAGCGGTGAAATCCGGCTGCACGGAGAGACTGTCGCCCTCAAAACCCCACGGGATGCAATTGCACGCGGACTTGGCATGGTTCACCAGCACTTTATGTTGGTGCCGACGCTCTCAGTGACCGAAAATATTATTTTAGGGGCTGAGCCCGGTCCAGGAATTCGCATCCAGTACCGACAGGCCAAGGAACGCATCAAGGAGCTTTCCCAAACCTATGGCCTTCACATTGATCCGGATGCCTTGATCCAGGATCTCTCGGTTGGCCAGCAACAACGGGTCGAGATTTTAAAAACGCTCTATCGTGGGGCTGAAATCCTGATCTTAGATGAACCGACCGCTGTGTTGACCCCGCCCGAAGTCGAAGAAATGTTCGCTATCTTGCGCAGCCTTCGCGAGCAGGGCAAAACGCTGATCATCATTACCCATAAGCTCTCTGAAGTCCTGGCACTTTCAAGCCGAGTCACGGTCATGCGAGATGGCACCGTGGTTGGCGAAGTCGAAACCAAACTGACCTCCGCCGCCGAACTGGCCCGCATGATGGTCGGACGCGACGTCCTGTTGCGGGTTTCAAAGGAAAAAGCCAAACCTGGTGACGTTGTACTCAATGTGACCAATCTGCACTTTACCCGGCCCAATGGAGTTGAAGCGATCAAAGGGCTTGATTTTGAGGTTCGAGCTGGTGAGATCCTGGGGATTGCCGGAGTTGAAGGCAACGGCCAAACCGAACTGATTGAAATCCTCGCCGGGTTGCTCAAACCTTCATCTGGGACGATTACCTTTAAAAATCAGCCAATCGGGGGCTGCTCGCCACGCGAAATTCGCGCGATTGGCATTGCTCACATCCCTGAAGACCGTCACCACCGTGGGTTGCTGCTTGATTTTAGCCTGTCTGACAATTTGATCCTGGGAGATCACTATCACAAACCAGCGATTAAAGGATTCTTTCTGGACCAGCCGGCAATTGATCAACGAGCTGACGATTTGATTCAACGCTTTGACGTTCGTCCAGCCAATCGAACCCTGCGTGCGAGGGCATTGTCGGGTGGAAATCAGCAAAAATTGATTATTGCTCGTGAATTTGAATTACCGCCCAAATTGCTTCTGGTGTCGCAACCGACCCGTGGTGTGGATATCGGGGCAATTGAGTTTATCCATCGTCAATTGATTGGGTTACGGGATAGCGGGGTTGCGATCTTACTGGTGTCAGCCGAACTTGAAGAAGTGACCTCGCTTGCGGATCGCCTGATTGTGATGTATGGCGGAACGATTATCGGCGAAGTTGATCCAGCGCTGGTTTCCCAACAGGAGCTTGGACTGATGATGACGGGCGGGCATTGAGTAGGGCTGAAGACATTGGGCTGAAGAAGTCGGGCTTGGGGCTGAAGACATTGGGCCGAAATAAACAGGTGAACTATTTTGAATTGATTTCATTCCTTATCCCTTCGAAACCCTGAACCCTGAACCCTGAACCCTGAACCCTGAACCCTGAACCCTGA
>DAOQNB010000133.1:0-9693 GCA_035335845.1 Acidobacteriota bacterium
AGTTCACCAAGGTTGCATCCATCCAGAAACTCCATGACCAGAAAGGCCAGCGTGGTTGACCCAACCAGCGAAAATCCAAAATCGGTGACATTGACCACGTTGGGGTGGCGCAACCGGCCAGCGGCGACGGCTTCACGCTTAAATCGCTCGACAAACTCAGTGTTGGCCATAAAGTCTGGGGCAATCACTTTGACCGCCACTGGACGCTGGGTGCCGAGGTGAACCGCTTGAAACACAGCGCCCATTCCTCCCTGGCCAAGTTGTTTGACGATCTGATATTTCCCGTCAAGCGGTTGCCCGAGCAGGCTATCGAGTGTGGACATGGTTTGGTCTTTGAGTGGGTGTGGCATCAGGATAAACAAACATGAAAACCACGAAAAACACAAAATGGTGCGCTACTGTGTGTTCTTCGTGGTTTCAGAAACGGTTCAAACCTTCTGAGTTGAGGGTTTAAGGTCTGTTAAAGGAGTAAATCAGAGCCAGTTCGTGGATACTGGTTCACACCGGTTGACGGTGGAATGGTCCGTTCCAGGAACTCTTCAGCCTGATCGGCAATCCGTTGGGCCTGCCCGATGCAATCACCAATTGAGACCCCATACATGTAATTCCCGGTGAGATACAGACCTGGATACCGGCCTACCTGTTCTTCGATTTCAGTTCGTCGTGATGGATGGCCGATTGTGTACTGAGGAATGGCCCGTTTCCATCGCGTAACCCCTAACACCCGAGGATCACCACTTACTCCAAGTGTTTGCTGCAAGTCTTTATGAACTGTCCGAATGATGTCGTCATCATTCAGGTTCAGGACTTCGGGATCCGTACTGCCGCCAATAAAGCAGGTGAGAGTCACATATCCTTGAGGTGCGCGCTCTGGAAACAGCGAGGAGTTCCAGATACACCCAAGTGTCCGAACCCCTTCTGACCGGGGAATGAGAAAGCCAAAGCCCTGGAGTGACGTTCCAGGTTGGAGCTTTAACTGGGACTCTTTCAATGCCAGTGCCACTGAGGCCAGTGGCGGATAGGGAATTTGATCCAGGGTATTGGCCAGTTTGTCAGAAAGTGGCGCCAGCAACCGGGCTGCGGTGTACGCCGGTGTCGCAATGATGAGCGAGGCTGTATGAATTGGCTGGCGGTCGCCCCCAAATTCAACTTCAAGTGTATAATGGGCTTGCGGCGCATGATTGTGAAATTCAATGCTGTGAATCTTGCAATTTAAAAGCAGTTCATTTACCAGGGCTTTGTGCAGGGCTTTGGGCAGGGTCTCTAATCCATTCAGGAATGAACAACTCTGGTGAGCGCGACGAGCTGGTTCACCGGCTTTGGCTGCAGCCGTTCTTTTCGAGCGAAATGCTCCCCGGATCACACTGCCATGTTCAGCTTCAAGGTCAGCCAGTTTTGAAAACGGAGGCGATGCCATGGCACTGAGTTCAGATGTGTCTCCTGCGTAAACACCAGACACAAAAGAGCTTACCAGGACATCGTGAAATTGTTTGCCAAACCGGCGGGTGATAAATTCCTCAATGGTTTGTTCCTGACCAGACGTGCTGGGGGCAATAAATGGCTCGGCAAAGAGCCGGAGTTTGGCCAGTGGAGACAGCAACCGGGTGGTCAAAAATGAAGACAGAAACTTCAAGGGGGAGGTCGGAACCGGAACGGCGCGGAGCTTGCCTTTATAGTAGACAAACCGCGGAGCGGAACTATCAGCGGTCACCAGATACGGAGAAATTCCAATACTATCAAGTAATTCAGAGATTTCCGGGGTAATGTAAAAACTGTTTGGACCCCGCTCAAATAGAAAGCCGTCAATTGACTCGGATTTCATGACCCCGCCGACACGGTTGCTTCCGTCAATGAGCAAGACGTTGCGCCCAAGCCGCTTGAGTTGATATGCACAAACCAATCCAGAAATGCCACCACCGATCACAATCACGTCTTGCATGAGAAATTCCCCTATCTGGAAAAAGAATTCTTTAGGTTATTGGCTTAGGACCTCATTGAAGCCGAACCAGTTAAAATTTGTGTTGGGAGCAAGAAACGAGCCAGAGTTTTAGGAAACGCATCACATCCGTTATGGTCTCGAACTGTATGCCATCGCAAGTGATGAGAGAGGTGATCGTCTGCGATTTTGTTGCCAGCCCGCAACTTTGTTATGTTTGAATGACTTAAATTTACCCTGGACGGAATAAAAAATCAATTTAGCGACTGCGTTGGGCACCGGAAAATTACTCCGGCAGGGGATGCATAAAACAGTTATCGCTGGCCAGCCTGTTTGACCACCAGTTGTGGCTGGGGGCGTAACCGGGTTTCCACCAGGTCGGCCAGTGATTGAATAAATAAGGGATGGCAGTTCAGGGTGGGTACCCGAAAGAACGGCAACTGGA
This sequence comes from Acidobacteriota bacterium, assembly GCA_035335845.1. Lineage (GTDB taxonomy): Bacteria > Acidobacteriota > Blastocatellia > Chloracidobacteriales > Chloracidobacteriaceae > JACQXX01. Next base: position 2,382 of record DAOQNB010000133.1, read on the forward strand.
TTTTCTCTGCCATTTCCTTGTACAGGATATCCATTTCATAGAGGGTCTCAATATGTTCTGAAACAAAGCTGATCGGAATTGCCAGCACCTGTTTGCGGCGTTCTTCGGCAAATTTCCGAAGCGTGACCTCAGTTGAAGGTTCAAGCCATTTGACGGGACCGATTTTACTTTGAAACGACAGAAAATGAAGTGGTTCAGCTCCTAAATGATAACGAACCCGAGCCATCACCGCTGCCACAGTCGCCTGGGTTTGCTTTAAATATGGGTCACCCCGGCGAACATATTTTTCAGGAATGCTGTGCGCGCTAAACAGGAGTGTTGTGGCGGCAGGATTTTGATCGGGGAGTTTCCGGAATTCAGCAACCGTCATCTGAGCCAGTGCTTCAATGTAAGCCGGATGGGTTTCATAGCGGGTAATGTAGCTCCGGCGAATGTGACGAACCCCGCCCTGCGAATTGATGATCCGAATCAATTTTTTCGCCGCCGAACCGGTGGTGGTGACCGAGAACTGTGGAAAGAGCGGAAGAATAATCAAATGAGTAATTTGATCCTTTTTGATTTGTTCAAATGTGTCTTCCACCAGTGGATGCCAGCAGGCCATGCCAACATAGGTTTTGGCCTGGATTCCGCGTTGAGTGAGTTCTGTCTCAAGCGCCTGCGCCTGTTGCTCGGTGATCCTACGTTGAGGTGATCCACCCCCGATCTGACGATAATAGTTCGCTGATTTCTTGTGTCGGGTTGTTGAAATAAGCCAGGCGACTGGTTTTTGCAACGCTGGAATCGGTAGCTGAATAATCTCAGGGTCAGAGAACAGATTGTATAAAAAGGGTTTAACGTCATCCAATGTGTCTGGACCACCAAGGTTGATTAACAAAACCCCAATTCGGGCTGGTTGAGAAATTTTTGGAGATGCCATAAGTCAGGTTTCGATCAGAAAGAGTTGGGTCTCTAGACGACCAGCGGGGGACAGGTTGAGATTCAGGAGGCTGTCTGAGTACTGAAAGTTGGAGGCTGCAAAAAGGGATCACCAACCAGGGAGCCTGAAGGGTTGGTTTGGATAGATGCTGTTGAATCAAAAACTTAAAGACAGATGTATCAACGGATGCGTGCTGGTGGGCCACTTGAATCAGGCTCAAGTATACGCACGCCGAGTCCACCCTTGCCACCCAAAATTCCACGATTCTGTCCGGCTCCGGTTTGTTGCGAACAAACGTCGAACTGTGAAAAAATCCCCAGGAGATTTAAATTTTCCCCATTCACGTCTGGAGCTACTGGCATGTCTAAATCACGAATTGAAGTTTTTTCCGCGTTGCTTGAAAAACAAGCCGCTGACCCCATGATCTGGTATGGGTTAGCCAATGAATATTTCAAAATGAGCGATTGGGAAAAAGCGGCTGAAGCTTTGTGCAAAGTGGTGGAGTTCAATCCCTCATACACCGCAGCCTATCAAATGCTTGGTTCGGCCCTGGCCAATCTGGGCAAGATCCCGGAAGCCCGCCAGATGTGGGAACGTGGGGTGTCAGTTGCGACTGAAACTGGCGCCTGGAAGGCTCGCCAGCATATGGAGGGTCTGCTCGCCCAGCATCAAACGGATTCCACGTCTCCTTTTTGCTCTTGATCAACGTTGTATCAAACCGTCGCACTCCATATTGTTTAACCTGAGGTGATCGAATGCCTGTTTTCACAAAGCGTCGTTGTTCGCGACTGCTTTCAACCTGCCTGTTTCTGGCTGTCTGCCTGACCAGCAGCCTTTTGCTTGCCATGTCGTTTGCTCCGGCAACGGCTTCGTTGGGATTGAATGGTGCCCCTGGTGCTCAAATCAACCGCCAGCCAGTGATGTACCGGGTATCAGTCGCGAATACCGGGGACGTTCAGCGGCTGATTCAACTGGGCCTGGATGTCCTTGAAGCCAGAGGCCAGGGCTATGTTCTGGTTCTCGGGGATCAGGCGACACCCAATCAACTCGCTGCCCACGGATTTCGAGCTGAGGTAGACCCGGAATTAACCCGACGATCCGGTTTTCATCCGCAGACATTTTTTCAGGGATATCGCACCGTTCAGGAACACTATGCCCATCTCGATGCCCTGGCCGCTGCCCATCCGGACCTGGTGGCAGTGGTGGATTATGGTGATTCGTGGCGCAAACTCAATGGCCGCCCAGATGGACATGATTTAAAAGCTGTATGTATCACCAAATTAGGACCGGGTGACCCTGTTTTGAGCCCAACTGCCGGGAAACCCCGGTTTTTTCTCATGGCGGCAATTCATGCACGAGAGTTGACGACGTCGGAACTGGCCTGGCGATGGATGGACTATCTGGTTGAAAATTATGGAGTTGATGCGGACGTAACCATGTTGCTCGACCACACTGAATTGTGGGTGGTCCCGGTGGTCAACCCGGATGGTCGGGCGATTGTGGAGGAAGGCGTTGAGTTTCCCTACTTTCAGCGAAAGAACGCCAACGATAGCCTTGGAAATTGTGATGTGCCTCCGTCAGGGGGAAATCAAGCCGGCGTGGATCTCAACCGCAATGCCGGCTTCCAATTTGGTGGGGCCGGTACCAGCAGTGACCCCTGTAGCCTGGTATACAAAGGCGTAGGGCCATCATCTGAGCCCGAACAATATTTTCTTGAAGCCCTTTTGTTGCAACTTTTTGCAGACCGACGTGGCCCGCAACTCACAGATGCTGCACCGGGTGACACCTCGGGTGTTTTTATTACCCTCCACAGCTTTAGCGATCTGGTATTGTTGCCCTGGGGATGGAATGAGTGCAATGGTCAACCCTGTGCGGGTCGTTTCCGGGCACCAAATGACGAAGGCTTGCGAACCCTGGCGTTCCGATTGAGTTCATTTAATGAATACACCACTGGTCAGGGGTCAGAAATTCTCTATGCGGCCAGTGGTTCAACCGATGATTGGACCTATGGCACGCTTGGTATTGCCAGTTTTACCTTTGAAGTCGGGCCTGAATCTGGAGCCTGTGCCGGGTTTGCGCCAGAGTATTCGTGTCAGGATGAGGTTTTTTGGCCAAAGAATCGAGGGGCGTTCCTCTATGCGGCCAAAGTTGCCCGTAATCCATACGCCTGTGCTTTGGGTCCAACCGTTACTGGCCTCCAGGTCAAGCCCCCGGTGGTGAAGGCGGGCCAGTCCGCCAGTGTGAGTGCCACCCTGGATGACAAACAGTTTGGCACTTTTGGGGTCCGTCGTCCCAAAGCCCAAAAAATACAGGCTGCCGAATATTATATTGATACCCCGCCCTGGGCTGGCGGTACAGCGCGGCAATGTGAGGCGGCAGATGGAAAATTCAATCGTCCGTCAGAACTGGTTTTAGCTACATTACCAGTCAGTTTAAGTGCTGGAAAACACACCATTTATGTTCGTGGGCAGGACCGGGAAGGGAATTGGGGGCCGGTTTCGGCTGTCTTTGTCACCGTTGAACCCTGATAGCTCACACGGAAGCAGGCCAAATCGCAGGTTGATCACCACCGGGGCTGGGAGTCGTTTCACGAGGAAACCTCCCGGCCCTTTGGTGTATGAGCCTGCAGGCTCGCATTCCAGATGAAAAATATTCAAATTCCCGAAAGACTTTAAATTTCCAGACTGGAGCATTTTGGGGTTGTTCTGGTAGAGTAGACGCTGCTTCATCCAAGGAAATCCCAAACATTCTCATAATCACCGAGGTGAGCTATGCCCTCACGCCAGTCGTTTGTCGGACTCTTACTGCCTGGGATGCGGATTTTTCTCTTCAGCATCAGCGTCATTATACTGTTTCTAGGCGTGTTGCCACGGGTTTCAGCTCAGGCCGTTACGATTACCTCAATCAAGCCAAATCAAACTGGATTAGGTCAATCCCCACCCAAAATCGTGATCAAAGGAACTGGATTTGTCTCAGGGGCCAGGGTTTTGTTTAATAACACCCAGGTGGACGCTACCATCAAGCCCAGTGGCCGCAAAATTGTGATCAAGCAGTCACCTCAGAGCTTTTTCCAGACGAGCGGGGTTATTTTGGTGAAAGTTGTTTTACCAGGGGGGCAGGAATCAAACACGGTCCAACTGGTGGTGGGTAGTCTCAATTCGATTGTGATCAATGAACCGGCGAGTCTGGCTGTCAATACTGGAAGCACAATTCGAATTCGAGCCAGCGTGGTGGATCAGGCCGGAAATCCAGTGCCAAATGCGCCAGTTACTTTTCAAAGTGAAACCCCGGATGTGGCAACTGTTGACACCACTGGAACCGTGATGGGGAAGGCGAGTGGCTCAGCCACGCTTCTGCTGAGTTCGAGCGATACCACGCGACGGGTGATCGTTGCTGTCAGTCAGGTCATCAATACTGTGCCTTCTGGAATTTTTGGAGACGGGGATATTAAGGTCAATGCCGGTACGGTGTATGCCTCTGACCTGCGCAATCATTTGATGAAATCCGCAGCGATTGGCAGTCCACTTGGAAATCTGGCTGGATCAAGCGGTGCTGCTGGGGATGTCAATGGAAGTTTTGCCGCCAGTCGGTTTAATGGCCCGCTCGGGATTGGCTTTGGGAATAATGTGTTACTGCTGGCTGATACCGCCAACCGTGCCGTTCGCCGGTTAAATCTCAACACCCGTCAGGTTGACACCATCATTACCCTGGCTGATGTGCGAGCCAATGTTTCCGCTGTGACTGATTGGGGGCCGCGCGGTGTGGTGCAGGCTGCCGATGGCAGTATTTATATTACCGACCAGTTAAACCATGTGTTATGGCGAGCACGGCTCAGCGGGGCCCAGGTTTCGGTCAATGTTTTTGCTGGCGCCATCGGACAAACCGGGCTCCGTGACGAACTTGGACAGGCTGCCCGCTTTAACGGACCACAGGAACTGGAATTTGGATCGGCCAATGTGCTGGCGGTTTCTGATCGGCTCAACAAAGTTGTGCGACTGGTGGCTTTGCCCTCCGGGCTTGTTTCTACCATCCGGTCAACTGCCAATCGCCCGGCATCCCCGCACCGTGGCCAATTTGAATCACAACAAACCAACGTCGCCTTTTCCGATCCGTTTGGGGTTGACCTTGACCTGGCTGGCAATATCTATGTGGCTGATGGGGCGACCGTGCGTGTGGTTTCAATTCAGGACGGTAATGCCGAGGTCAATGATCTTGCCCAGCCAGGAACCTTTCAAAAAGCAGTTGGAGTCTCTGTGTCTAATAACACAGTGTTTGTGCTTGACTCAGGGAAAGGGCAGGTGCTGCAGATTGGGATCGGGGCCCCGACGATTCAATCAGCAACTCCCAGCGAGGTAACCATCAACCAGTCGGTTGAAGTCACACTCAAAGGGGCAAATTTCCTACCGGGAACGCAGGTTCAGGTCAATGGGCAACTGGTTTCAACCGTGGTGGAGAGTGCGTCGCAGCTTCGATTTCTCCTGCCGCCACAAACGCTTGGCGGAAGCCTTGGCCTGACGGTCTTGACCCGAGGGGGGAGTGCCCAAACAACCATCAATGTGGTTGGCCCGCCCGCCGCACCATCAAATTTGAACGCCCGGGCCGTTTCAGGCAAACAGGTTGATCTGACCTGGATTGACAACAGCACCAATGAGACCGGGTTTGTGATTGAACGCCGTGACGGAGATGTTCCCATTTTTGTACCAATTTTTACTACCGGCCCCGATGTGACTTCATTTAGTAATACTGGTCTCAAAGCTGGAACGCCCTATGGCTATCGGGTCCGGGCAATCAGTGATTTTGGTGATTCGCCAAATTCCAACGAGGCGATAGCTGTACCGGCAACTCCGGTTGAAATCACACTGATTCCTTCGACCACACTGGTGGTTCCTGAAGGGAGCTTGACGCTGGGAATCAACTGTAAGATTAGTGATGAAGCGGGGGCTCAACCCGGAACGGTAACACTGGATATCCCGCTTGATCCACGGGTCTTTGATTTAAATCGAATCACGATCCAGGCTGGAAAGTTAATCCCGGCAGAAAGTTACCCGGCAGAGAGCCTTTTTGTGGCTCCATACAACGATGGAATCCGCATTATCCTTTCCAGTTCAAAAGATCCGCTCAATGCCAAATTAAATAGTGGGAAGGATGAATTCTGTCGGCTCACGCTTCCGATTTTGGCAACGGCGCCGTTTGGCGATTTCCCAATTGATGTTTCAACTACATTTCCATATGGAACTGAGCTCAATCAGCCACTGATCAATGGCGGACAACCAGTTCCCTTTGTCAGCCAGGGCACAATGATTACCGTGGTCAGGTAATGCGAGTCATTGCTGGTCGGCGGGGAACCCTGCTGACCCGGATCCGGGGCGAATCTGAGTTTTGATACCATCACCCCTGATCAGCAGAAAGAGTGACGCCCGCACCGTTCCCTGAACCCTGAAACTCCCAACCCCGAACCCCTAGATTGATTTGAGGAATGCTATGCCATCAGGTGTGACCCGTCATAATGATTCTTCACCAACCCCGGTACATCGGTTTACAGTTGTGCCATCGGGCAAAAGAACGGTTTCCCCTCGCTGGAAAGGATGGAGCTGGCGGCTCCTGGCCGGGTTCGTTTTGGGATTGATTGTGATCAGCTTGCCCAGAGGATCAGCCGGGAATACCCGGCTCGAATCACCAACGTACAGAGCGCCCAATGTGGCGCCAGTGATTACCCAAACTGGGTTAACGATCATGGCCGGAAAAACCGCCACCGGCAATATTGCGGGTGCCTCAGATGATTGTGGAATCTCCGAATTTGGTTTTAGCCCGGATCCGGCGGCTGGAATTTCAATTATTTCAGTCAATTCATTTATTTCCGGAAATACTGGAACGGTAACGGCAACGGTGGGGGCAGCATGCGGCTTACCACCGGGGGTGTATCAGGTGGGGACGGCATCAGCCATTGATGACGCCAAGAGTCCGCCGATGTGCCTGAGCCCAGGCGGCCCACAATTGATGGCCAATGCGGTGATTACGGTGCGGGTCATTGCCAACCCGGTACCGACCCTGGGAACTTATACCGATATGACAACCGGCGCCAGTTCAACGGTGACGGTCACACCCACGGCGCCTCCGGCTGATGCCAGTAATGATATTCGTGAGGTGACCGTCAGCCCACAGGATTTACCCGGTGGTGGAACGGTTGTGGTCAATCCAGCCACTGGTGTGGTTACCATTACCACTGATACTGGAACCACGGCTGGCGATTACCCCATTGCTGTCACCGTTACCGATGCCTGCAATTCCAAAACAACCCAATCTTTTAAATTGACCGTAACGCAGACGCTGGTCAACACGGCTCCATTATTGACAACGATTGGAGGCGTGACTGTTTCCCAGGGAGGGGCTGAAAAT
>DAOQNB010000134.1:0-9684 GCA_035335845.1 Acidobacteriota bacterium
TTCTTCATTCTTCATTCTTCATTCTCAATTCTTCATTCTCAATTCTTCATTCTCAGTTCTTCATTCTTCATTCTCAATTCTTCATTCTTCATTCTAAATGCTTTCAAAGGAGTCAGTTGTGTTTTCAGATTTGTCACGTTCGTTGTTCTTGATGATGGGTCGGGCGATCATCCTGACAGCAGTATTTCTTGGTGTCAGTCAGGCCGCGCAGGCTCAATTTTCAATGGTTGGCGCCACCAAAGTCACATTTCGTGGAACGGTCATTGATTCCAGCCGTAAGGTCGGATTACCCAACGCCCTGGTTACCATTCGCACTGACTATGATGAATACCGGACTTACACTGACTCCGATGGTGAGTTTGTTCTGGAAGTCGCGGCGCCAAAAGAAATGAAAGAGTTTGAGATTGTGTTTAGCCACCCTGATTACCGCGAAAAGTATTTCAACACGGCCTTTGACCGGGCCATTCGCGGTACATTTGTGGCGGCAGTTCAAAACGGGCAAGTCAAAGTCAAACACTACAAAACAAAATCTCAGCTTGCTTGTGGCGATACGCTTTCGGTCGGCACCAAAGATGGGGGACCGGTTTCGGCTCAGTTGACGTGCGGCACTCAAACCACATTTGCCCTCACGCTGTCTGATGGCAATAGTTTAAGCGTGATGGCACCGGCTGCGTTTGAACTCAAGGTCGAAAAAGAAAAAGTTCAAGTCGAGGGCGTAAGCGGTTCGGCCATTACTGTCGGATTGACAGCAGTTGTCTACAAACGGTGAATTTTTGGTGAGGTCTTTATGTCCAATTACTTTGATAAATTTTCGGAATGGCGGAAAAAAGCCCAGGAAAAGGCTCAGGAGCTTGACGAGAAATACAACCTCTCTGACAAAGTTGAGCAAACGGTGAAAGCCGCCGGCGATGCCGTTCGCAAAGGCGAAGAGGCCGCTCGCGAGGCAACCGAATCCATTTCCGAAGCGGCCAAAACCGTGACCGAAAAGGTTGAACCGACGATTACCTCAGCCGTCAATACGGCCCGTGACGGATTCCAAAAACTCGACGAAGAACACAACATTACTGACAATCTCAAAAAAGCTGCTGGAGATTCAGCCAAAGTCAGTGCTGACGCCATCAAAACTGGCGCCAGCAAAGCCGTCGAAAAAGCCGAAGAAGCCGCCGAAAAAGCGGCTGAAGCGGCTGAAAAAGCCGCCAAAGTGTACAGTACCGCGAAAGAAACGGCTTCTGATGCGGCTGAAAAAGCGGCGAAAGCCTATGGGTCAGCCCGCGAAACCGCCAAGGAATATTACACTCGCGCCGAAGAAGCCTACGATTTCGGCACTCGTGCAGCTCGCGCCACTGCCTCAACCTTCAATGGCATTTCATCGGCCAAACAATGGATCGAAGAAAATCCCGGCACGGCGGCACTGATTGGCGTCGCCGCGATTGCCGGCATTCGGCTGGGTTCGGCGTTTCCTGGGCTTGATAAAGTGTTGTTTGGGGTTTCACGCCACTGGTTGTTCCACAGCGCCTTGATTTCAGTTGGTTCAACTGAGCTTTCCAAACGGTTTATGGAATACCTCAAAGAACAGGACCGGCTGGTGGCAGAAGGAAACTTAACCGAGGCCGAAGTCGAACGCATTCGATTTCAACGCAAAGCAGCCCAATATGTCGGCGCCCCGCTCCTGGGTGCCTTTAACATTGCGCTGGGAACGACACTCCTGACCGAAATCTTTACTCCGGGCCGGATTGTCGGCTTCCCGATTGATATTGTGCTCGGTGGAAATCCAATTTTGGAAACAGTCTGGTTGTTTGGAAATGGACTGGTCTGTATTTACAACGGCTATCAACTGGTGATGTATGCCTTTGAAGACCAGGAAGAATTCCAGCGCATCGTCCGTGAAATCAAGGCTTTACTGCCTGAAGACGCCGCATCGAAGCCATCTTCAAGCGCTGCCTAGCTCGGAGTGCTACGGCTTAAAGCTACGTCAAGCCGTAGCACTCCACATTTTTTAAAGCCCTGGCTAATCTCCGTTCCAGCCAGAATGACATCCCCAGCGTGACCAGCGTACTCACCCAGATCAACACCCGCCATTTGAGAAACAGCGGCACGCCCCACTGAATCACAATCCCCCAGAAAACACACATCAAGGCCGCTCCGATCAGGACATCTCGTCGCTCTTTGGCCAGCAACGGGTAGCCAGTCGCACATCCGGCCTGGATTCCAATCGTAAACGGGACAGCCACCACCAGATCAATCACGTAGTGCTCACCGAGTCCAACCGTTCCCATCAGCGTAAAAATCACGAAAATCCACGCCATCACCTGTGCCCAGCGTGCATACCAGCGCGAATTCAGCAGTAAAATCAAAACCCAGGCCGTATGCAGCGACGGCATGGCATTGCGCCGGAGCGGTTCGTCAACCGAGACGGCCAGATAGGAAAGATCGGTGGCTGGAGGCGAAGCACTCATCGGAAAGATGTCTCCGAACATATACCGTGGCCCAATTGCCGGGCACAGGTGATAGCCGAAATATCCAACCGCCCCTACCATCAAAAACGCCACCAAAATGCTCACCGGCACCCGTTTCGGACGACTGATTTGGAGCGCCACCAGTACTGAAAATGCCAGTGGCAACGCCAGATAAATCAACAGGCTGGTTTGAAACAACAGGCTGTATTTCAGAAACAACCGCCCCATGACAAAACTGATCTGTCCACCATAGGCTTCATCCAGGGCATAGAGCAACCGGTCATAAGTCAGCGGATGCAAAAAAGTCAGCCGGAGAAAGAATTCAACCAGAATCACATAATTTGGAATGATGCTCGACGCCATCAGCGTAATCAGCCGATTTTCACGCGCTTCACCCTGGTTGCGATATGCCTGAATCGCCAGCATCACCAGGCTGGCACCGCCAAAGCCGTAGCCACTGCTCAAAATCAGGCGCTCAATGGTGCGCCATTCACTGCTTCGGCCAGTCGCTAAAGCCGCATTGACCAGAATCCCTATGCCGATGGTTATCCACACTTCGGCCACAGGCGGACGCCGCCAGAGGTAGATAAAAAATGTCCCGATCAAGGCCAGCGAGAGAAACACTTCACCGTCCAGAAACGAGGTATACAGATTGAGCAGGGGAGGTTTGGAAATGCCAGTCCGGGCAATACATTCGATAATGAGTGTTCCAACCGTCAGCGCCCAGACAATTTTTTTGAGTTCAGGAGTTTGTGGATTTGCCATTCAGAAAGCGAGGAGTGATACCAATTTGGGCTGAGGGTATCGGGCTAAGGGCTGAAGAAAATACAATATTTTCAACATTTTAGCCTTTCCATAATGCGAAGATTTCATTCCAGAGACAAATGGTATGAGTACTGAGGAGTCAGACAAAGCTAGCAGGATTCGCTACTCGCTTAGGATTCTCCATTCGTTATATTTTTCTATCCAGTTAGCCTGTGCGCGGGTGGCTGGGACCGCACACCGGCGAGCAGTTCGAAGCGCAGTCAGGCTGTCGGATACGGAAATTCCCTGTTTGATGAGAAGACAGGCCGCAACCATTCCCGAACGACCAATCCCACCTCGGCAATGGATCACAACTTTACGACCAGCCAGTAGTTCTGCTTGAAGTTGAACCACAAGCTGGTCCACGTCTTGAAAAGAAGTCGGAATATCAAAATCGGGGATTGGAAATGAGATGAACCGGAGTCCTTTTTGCTGACACAGTATCGCTTCAGTTTCAACTTGCAATCGTGGTTCTTCCTCCGGCACCAACAATGAAACCAGAACATTAACCCCACTCAATTGAAGCGCTTCAATTTCAGATTCAAGTTGAGCACCACCTTCAGGACAGGGCATGATAGCCAGATTTGGCTGAACCGAATGAACCCAATAGACTCGGAGTGAGAGCGGAATATTCATTGAACTAGCGTTTTGAAGTGAGGTTGACTTCTCCAGCCCGTTTTCTTCAGCCCATCTGGATTTAGTCGTCGCCATTGAGCCGGTGGCCATCCAGCATTTCGACATATTCGACGGCAAGGCGTTTGACTTCACGCGGTTTGCTGCCTTCAGACGGCCCGACATACCCTTCAATTTCCATCATATCGAGGATTTTTGCGGCGCGACCATAGCCAATGCTCAACCGCCGTTGCAAAACCGACGTTGATGCCCGTCCCATCTGGACAATGATTCGCATGGCGTCGTCATAGAGTTCATCCCGCTCGCCCAGACTGTTTTCACCACCTTCGCCTTCATCTTCCGAACGCTGAATGCTGTCATTGTACTGAGGTTGCCCTTGCGCTTTGACGTGGTCAACAATGCGGTTGATTTCGGCTTCACTGACATAGGAACCGTGGATGCGTTCCAGGCGAGATGTCCCTGGCGGAAGGAACAGCATATCGCCCTGGCCAAGTAAGCCTTCGGCCCCGTTGGCATCAAGAATGGTTCGCGAGTCAACTTTTGATGAGACCCGGAATGACATTCGAGCTGGGAAATTGGCTTTGATCAACCCGGTGATGACATCCACTGAGGGTCGCTGAGTAGCCACCACCAGATGGATTCCAACGGCACGGGCCATTTGGGCCAGTCGGGTAATCGCAGTTTCCACTTCGGATGAAGCCACCATCATCAGGTCGGCCAGTTCGTCAATCACAATCACAAGATAGGGCAATTTGGCGGGTGGTTCATCCAGCCCAAAGCGGGCGACATCGCCAGAACCACAGATTTCATTGTTGAACTGACTGATATTGCGGACTCCGAAATTGGCCAGTTGTTTGTACCGGGTTTCCATCTCCCGGACGGCCCAGTTGAGGGCGTTCGCCGCACATTTTGGATCTACAATGATTTTGGTCAACAGGTGCGGAATTCCTTCATAGAGCCCAAGTTCTACCCGTTTCGGGTCAACCAGGATCATTTTTACATCCGAAGGCGTGGCCTGGAGTAACAGTGAGCAAATCAGGGCATTGACCATCACCGATTTCCCGGAACCGGTTGAACCAGCAATCAATAAGTGGGGCATTTTGGCCAAATCACTGGCATACGGATTCCCTTCGATTGTTTTTCCAAGGGCAATCATCAAAGGTGAAAAACCAGAGTCCCGGTGCTTTCGCTCATAGTCATCTGACTCAACCACCTCACGCAAGAAAATCACTTCGCGCTTGAGATTGGGAATTTCAATCCCAATCGTTGACTTACCTGGGAGCCGATCAATTCGGACCGATACGGCTTTCATCGCCAGACACAGGTCATCGGTCAAATTGGCCACCCGGCTGTATTTCACGCCTGGATCGGGTTTGAACTCAAAGGTGGTCACCACTGGGCCTGGGTGAATGTTTTCAATCTTGCCGGTGACATTGAATTCACGACATTTTTCAGCCAGTAACCGGGCGCGATCCCACAATTCAGCGTCCTCCTGTTCCTGCCGGGGCGGAGGCATTTCAAGCATCAGAATCGAAGGCTTTTGATACCCCCCTGATGATGAAATTGCGGATCTGCCACCAAACCCAAGGGTCATTGATGGCGGTGGTTTGGGTGTGGTGGATGCAAGCATTGAAGATTTGGCTCGTTCCAGCGTGTCACGCCGATGTTCACCTGTTTGATGGCGAACAATATGCGCGGAACCAACCATTTTTTCGATTTCGGGGTCTGGCCTGGCTTTCGCCAGTGGCATTGGGTCAAATATTGGTCGGACTTCGGCGGCCTGACGGGCTTCAGCCGCCTGGCGAGCTTCGGCAGCAGCTTTGGCTTCGGCAATCAGTTGCCGTGTATCAGACCCACCAGTCGGACGGCGAGGCGTCGGGGTGGGTGGTGGCTCAAACACTGGCTGAACTGGTTCATCGGTGAAGGATTGCAAGTTCTGACGCTGCTTCTGGGCCAGCTTTTCACGCAGTAATCGGCGCGTTGCCGAACCGGGTGTATCAAAATCTCCGGTTGATGGAACCGCAAAATTGGGCGGAGACACCACGGGTTCGGGCCGCACGACCTCATTAAGCGAAGAAATATGCTTGGGCTTCCGAGCTGAAGCTGGCGTTTGGGGTGCGGCAGGCTCTGGTTTGACCTCGGCTGGCGCCGGGCTTGATTGCACAATCTGAGGTGGCGGCGTGAGCAGGGGCTCAAACTCAGGGGTCGTTGGTCGGGCAGCCACGGGGGCCACCGGCTGGGGTTTGGCAGCCTGATGGGCACTACTGGTGTCGTTTTTCAGATCACCATACAGTTCTTTGAGAATATCCCCTTCGCTGAGTCCTTCTTCTTTCGAAACTTGCCGCAAAACCGGCTTTTTCGCCTTCCCGACTGCGGGCTGCGGCTCAGCTACTGGTGACGCGGATTTTTTAGACACGGATGGTGCAACGCCAGATGACGAAGTTTCAGCCAGGTCTGAAGTTGACTCCTGAGCACGGACTTTCCGTTGAGCCCACCACGCAGCCAGAGCATCGAGGCGGAAAACCCGGCGGAAAAAATCGCGCGGAGAAAATGCGGTCATAAACATAAGCGCCATCACGATTGCCATCCCCAACAGAAGCGCCGTTCCAACTTTGTTTAAGCTGGTTTCGAGAAAGGTGGCAATCAGATATCCAACAAACCCACCGGGGCGGATCCGCTCTCGAAACATCGGAAACTGGGGCACCAGGCTGAGCAACCCGGTACAGGCCAGCATGCCTAACACGACGCCGCCAAACTGGCTCAATGAAGGAAGCGTTCCGCCTTCATGAAACAGTTTCCAGGCCAAAAAGCCAATCACAACCGGTAGGAAAAACGCGACCAGTCCAAATGTCTGAAAGACCAGATCGGCCACTACGGCGCCAATCCGCCCAATCCAGTTATGAACCCCACCCCGCGAGCCAGCCACACTCCACGAAGCATCAGCAGGGTGAAATGAAATCAGGCTCAATAACATCGCCAGCGCCAGCGCCACCACCATCAGCCCAAGGACTTCCCGAAGGGTCGAAGACTCAGATTGTGGGGGTTCAACCCGCTTGCTGGCTGGAAGGATTTTGGTAACAGCCGCCATAGTTGCCTCTTCTGGGGATGTGGGGCTTTCAATTCACCAGTGCCACCTGTGAAAAAACTGGCACGGTTCCAAGTCCAGGTCCTAGTCGTTTCCGGCCCCAGCACGGTCCGGATGAGCACGAAAAATCAAAAATTCCTTGATAAATCCATCAATATCTCCGTCAAGGACCGAATCAACGTCACCCACCTCAAATTTGGTGCGGGTGTCTTTGACCAGTCGGTAGGGCTGCATCACATAGTTGCGGATTTGGGATCCAAAGGAGATATCGCGTTTGGAAGCTTCGAGTTTGGCACTCTCTTCCCGCCGCTTTTCGAGTTCGAGTTCATACAGGCGTGATTTGAGCACGCGCATGGCGACTTCGCGGTTCTGATGTTGTGACCGCTGATTCTGGCAACTGACCACAATGCCGGTTGGCAGGTGGGTCAATCGCACCGCCGAATCAGTCACGTTGACATGCTGGCCGCCAGCGCCTGATGACCGATAGGTATCCACCCGGAGATCACTCTCATTGACTTCGATTTCAATATCCTCATTGAGTTCAGGATAGACAAACACCGAAGCAAAACTGGTTTCGCGACTGGCACCCGAGGCAAAAGGAGAAATGCGAACCAACCGATGGACACCCGATTCACACGAGAGCAACCCATAGGCATATTCGCCTTCAACCGTAAAGGTTGCCGAGGTAAGTCCAGCTTCTTTACCAGGTTGCAGATCCACCACTTCGACCTTAAAACCCCGCCGCTCACACCAACGCACATACATCCGCAAGAGCATTTCCGCCCAATCTTGCGCATCGGTTCCGCCAGCGCCGGATTGAATGCGAACAATGGCATTATTGACGTCATTGGGACCAGACATCAGCATTTTGGCTTCGACAGCTTCGACATCCTGGGTCAATTTTGCCAGCGTCGCCGAAAGCTCGGTGTACGAACTCTCATCTTCGGCGGCAAATTCAAAGAGCACTTCCACATCACCCAGGGTTCGATCAAAGCGTTCAGCCTGACGGACGGCTTCTTCAGCTCGACTGCGCTGCTTCAGGATTTTTTGGGCCTGCTCCTGATCGTTCCAGAAATCTGGAGCGCTGATCTGCGATTCAAGTTTGTCAAGGATCAGACGTTTACTATCCGGGTCAAAGAAACCTCCGCAAATGGGAGATCCGGTCTTTTAAGTCAGAAAAAGTTCGTGAAAGCTCATCGAGCTCAAGCATAAGTCCTATTCACTTTTGATTTGATAAAAAATAGAGAAGACCAACCGTAGCAAAGAATATACTTTAAATACAAGCGCCTACGACTCGAATTTTAAAGGATTTGCCACCGCTTGCCCAACCAACCGGGAATGAAGAAACCAGTAGAATGAAGAATGAAGAGTGAAGAATGAAGAAATTTTTTGGTTTCTCGTTCCTGATTCTTTTTAATTTTAAACTCTCAGTCCCAACCATTTAGCTCTGGGTTTGATTTCTTCATTCTTCATTCTCAATTCTTCATTCAAGGGGTCATTTCTTCTCAGCTTCTGGTTTGGCGGGTGGAGGTCCAGAAAGTTCAGCCGGATTTGGGGCCGGAGTTTCGGGCTGTGGTACTGCGGGTGCGGCTTCAAGCGTGTAATCGGCTGGTGGCTCAAACAATGAATCCGGCACATCAAAACTCAGCTCGACAAATGAATATGTGCCTTTTTTGCCAGGGTTATCGCCAGCAATTCGAATGGGGAAATTCTGTAGTTTCTTGGCACACCAGAGGGTAACCGTTTGTTTCCCCCCATTCTTTTCCCGAATAACCCGAACTTTCTGGCAATCAAAGCCAAGTAACGTCTCAACTCCACCGTCTTCAACTTTTGTGTTTGGGTCAGTATAGATTTCCTCAAACGGAGAGACCTGTGATTTAAACTGTGTGGTTGAATCCTCGCTATACGGCAATTCAAAGTATTTCTTCTCGGTTGGGCTGAGCAGATACAGCTTCTTTTTCCCTTCATTTAAAATTTGAATCACTTTTCTCCCGTTTCGCGTGACTTCAGCCCGAACATTGCCATTTTTGCGGGCAATCGCAATCAAATCAGGTCGAATGGTTTGGATCCCAACTTCATACTGAACCTGCATTTTTGCCTGGAAGGTTTTGGGAATTTTGGTCAGATCAATCGGCCCCTTCATGGTGAAGCCATGGTTCCCACTCTGGTTACAGGCCACACTGGTGAGCACAACAAGGCCAATCCACGCCCACAAGGTGAGCAGTTTTCGTGCAGAATAAATCATGTTTATCAGTCCTAAATGCTTTCATTTAAATAAATTCACAAAGAAACGAAGCGGCAATCAGAATGAAGAATTGAGAATGAAGAATGAAGAATGAAGAATGAAGAATTTGGTTCTTGGTTCTTCGCTCCTGGAAAGTATTGCTTCCTAAGCACCAGGTACCACTCACTAAAGGGTTTCTTCATTCTCAATTCTTCACAGGACTTACGTAGAGCTAGTAACTACTTTAAAATCAATAATATAACCTACTAAACCATTACCCTGGGTTTTGATGTTTTTTGATGTTTTTTCCAATTTCATCGGGCCAAATTGAATTCATGGGAAGAGCCCAATATGACCTAGCTTCAATAACTCCAAAGTAATCAGCAGTTTATGGTCACATCCTGTCAGGACCGGAACAAGACCAGATTATTTCTTGTAATCTATTGATTCTTAATAGCTTACTTTTTCTGCGTAAGCCCTAT
>DAOQNB010000135.1:0-9645 GCA_035335845.1 Acidobacteriota bacterium
TATCAGCGGAAAAGAGGACTGGCTGTTCGATAGGTTGCCCTGCCGAAATTTCCAGACACCAGCAATTAAATGTCCCGGCATCGCTCTCTGCATCATCACAAATCGAGAGCGTCCACGACCCTTGAGCGGGTTCACCGTCAAAAATAGAAAGGGAATCACCTGGTGACTCTTCAAAACTTGGGAGGAACGAGCCGGTGTAGGTGCCGGTCACATCAGGGACGAAGGAAGACGCTTCATCGTCAATGACAAAGTTTGGCAACGGGGAGCAGGTGGTGCCAAACGACCCAAACGCACTTCCACCCGTATCCTCAACAATGACCGCGCTCGTCCCAAGTGGAGATTGAAGTGAAATTTTCAGATCTGATGGATATTCATGGCTCAAAAACAATCGCACATTGACATCACCAACGGTGAAATTGGTCGGGACATTCACTGAGGTATTGAACTGTTCGATTCCAGGCGTGCAGTCACTCCCCCCACTCCCTGATGGCGGAAGGGCACTGCTCAGTGAACTGCAAAAGAGCATTGGTCCGCCCTGGTTGGCGGTAAAGCCTTTGGTCAGCCGGTGTTGCTCCTGAACCAGGGATTTCACCTTGAGGTGGAGCATGCGGAGCTGCCGGTCATCCTGTTTGACCTGGCTTGCCTGTTCACGAAGCTCGATTTCTTCCTGCAAAACCTGGATTTGAGCTTCCAGAAATTGAGTTTTGATCTGGTTAAAGCGTTCGTGCAATCCAGTGACATTCACAATGTCCAGGTCTTCGGCAACCCTGGCAACCTTCAATTCCTGGGTGGCTTTGTCATAGGCCTGCTGCATTTGCTGTTGCTGGGCAAGTTGCTCAGTCAATTTTTTTTGCTTCTTCTCACTCAGCGGCGACTGTTTTTGCAAACCGAGGATTTCACCCTGAAGGACTTTGAGTTGAATTTCCCAAAGTTGGGCCTCTAACACCCGCATCCGATCCTTCGCGGTTTCCTGTGTAAAACCTCGTGAAATCGGCGCCATCACCCCAAAGGCAACGACCACAAAAAATATCCATCCCCATACACGCCATTTCATAGGCTATCTCCTGGAAAGTGTTGTTTTTACAAGGTAAAAACCGGTTTAAATGTCCATCGTCCATACCTGGCCCGGAAAAACTTGCCGGCAGAATTTCTGATGAAAATGGCTCAACACATTGAAGAATCAATCATTTGGTTGACCCTGTTGATGGCAAGGAGTTTTGATCACTCTCGATAGT
Organism: Acidobacteriota bacterium; assembly: GCA_035335845.1. GTDB lineage: Bacteria > Acidobacteriota > Blastocatellia > Chloracidobacteriales > Chloracidobacteriaceae > JACQXX01. The sequence goes on from DAOQNB010000135.1 coordinate 1,236, forward strand.
GAACAGAGTTTTGAAAGCAGAACACACAGAAGAAAGAGGTGTTTTTTGATGAAGTGAATACTTCAGGTGACCAGAAAAAAATGGGGTTAAACTGGATTCATTCTCGCTTGAAATGATGGAATTCGTCAAATCAGAAACAGAGATTTTTTGAAAAATCTTTGTACCAGCCTGCATAAAAAAAGGCAGCTTTTCCAAAGAAAAGCTGCCTGAAAGGAAGAAGTTAGAGAAACTTCCAACTTACTTAGAAAATCAATTTCAGACCCAACTGGATAACACGTGGACGACCAGCAAAAATTCGCGGATCGTTAAACGTTGGGCTCGCGGCGTTCGCATAGGACAGGTTGGTCGCATTGGTCAGCAACTGGAACACGCTGCCACCACCGACGGTCAACTGTTCGTGGTTGAACGCATTGAACATTTCACAGCGGAACTGCATTCTCCAGCCTTCGCGGATTTCAAAATCCTTGAACACTGAAATGTCAAAGTTGTTGATGCCCGGAGCGCGAAGCGTTCCTGCACCAGCCGTCGCAATCACGCCACGACCAGCCTGGATGTACTGGGCGTTGCCATTGCGGGCCAGGTAGCCAACGATTTGACCACGGGAGTTGGTCACGGCGGTCACACCGCTGCCGGTGCCTGGAACACCATTGGCGTTAAACACGGTGCGGTCACCCGCGGTGTCAACGTTGAGGTTGCTGTCAGTCGCACTCAGTGCTGAGAATGGCTGTCCACTTTCAGCCGTGTAAATCACGTTGGCCTGGAAACCACCCAACAGGCTGCGGACCAGACGGTTGGCATTTTTACGGAAGAACGGCAGTTCCCAAATCACTGACGCCACAAAGCGATGTGGCCGATCCAGGGCTGACGGTCCACGATCTTTGCTAATGTCAAATCCGTCCTGGGCACGGCGTGGGTTGATGAAGCTGGTAAACAGATCGTTGGTGCCGAGGTCAATCGTCTTGCTATAGGTGTAGGCGGCTGATGCCGTGTAGCCATAGGAGAAGCGCTTGGTCAAATCAACTGAACCAGCGTGGTAGGTTGAACTGCCGATTGGCAAGAAGGCCGTCACGGTCGGCTGCTGGAAGTCAGCAATCCCCAAACCGCCAATCCCTGTTCCATAGAAGGAACGGGCAAACAGGTCATCAAGGGTTGGCATGTTGTCGAGCGTGTTGCGATCTGGCACCTGTGACGCATTCAGATAGGTCGGCAGGCTGAAACCAGCAGCGGCAAATGGCACATTTCCACCATTGAGACGGACCTGAGCAATCTGCTTGACGTTGCGGGTACCCAAATAACGCAGTTCGACGCTCCAATCACGGTGCAACTGGCGCTGATAGCTCAAGCTCCAGGTCATCGAGTACGGTAACGTTCGGTCAGCAATAAATGAGGAGGTTGCTGCCCGTGCATCGGCTGGGGTAATCGGAGGAATTGGGGTGTTGCCCAAACCACCATTGGCAATGAAATTGGTAGCGGTTCCAAATGCCCCGCCGTCACCAGCCTGGGCATCGAGTTCCTGCTGGAATTGGGGTGGCAACTGGAGGGTGCCCAGGTTTCCGTAGGCAACGTCAAATGAGACACCGTATCCAGCGCGGACTGAACCTTCGCCGCTGTTCCCAAAGAGGATGTGTCCGATGCCATCTTTGAAGTCTGGCGCCCAGGCCAGGCCAATACGTGGTGCAAAGTTGTTCTTGTCTGACTTTGGTACACCAAATTCAATCACACCAGGAACGCTTGCAATTGCATTCAACGCCTGGAGTTTTTCATCGCGGAAGAGTGAATAGAATTCATATCGGAGCCCAACGTTGAGAGTAAACGTCGGAGTCACTTTGATATCGTCCTGGACATACCAGTAGATTGACTTGCGGTTGGCCGCAAAGGCTGATGTTCCAACACCTTTCAACCCACCGTTAAAGCCGGTTGGTTTTACATCGCGCAGGAACTGTTCCAACGTGGCATAGTCATACTCACCACGGCCACGTGGCAGGAAGCCGTTAGCAGAAATCACATTCCGGAATTCCACACCAAACTTGAGGTTGTGCTTGCCCTTAATCCAGGTCAAGTTATCAACATACTGATAGCTGTTGGTGATTTCACCCTGTGGGGATTCACCCTGTGGACCAAAGGTGTAACCCAAATCATCGAACGCAAAGTTCGGGAAATTGGCAAATTCGCTTGGAATGCCAAAGCTGTTGTTTTTGCGACGATACGCCACGCGAAATTCATTGATCAAGGTTGGGGTGAAGCTGTGGATATAAGCCACTGAACCCAACTGGTTCAATTGTGTGAACGAACCGTTGAAAACCGGATTGCCATCGCCATTGTTTGGCGCGGTTTGCTTGGCATAGTTATAGCGATAGCGGATCTGGTCGCCATTGTTCAACACCTGGTCAACGTTGACGTTGAAGGTATGATTGGCTTCAAAGTTGGCGTTGAGGAAGTTGACGGTTCCCACTGGAATCTGCTGGCCCAACACGGTGACAGTGTCAGAAGCTGAACCGGCTGGGACCGTGTACTGGCGAAGAATGCCCAGTGTGGTTGAACTCACACCGTTCAAGGTGCCTAAGCGGGCAAAGCCTTCCTGAGTTGGCGTCAGGAAGCTGACTGGCGCACCAGCCGTACCAGTGGTGTCATACTGATAGGCGCCAAAGAAGAACAATTTGTTCTTGATGATCGGACCACCCAAATAACCCGCCACGCGATTAAAGTCAAAGCGTGGTTTTTTGTCGGGGATTTCGCCACGCGAAATGGCTTCTTTGGTGAGGTGGTCAACCGCATTGTAGTTTTTGTTGATGTTGAACCAGCTCGCACCACCATGAAATTCGTTGGTGCCGGATTTGGTAATCGTATTGAACTGACCGGCTGACGAGTGTCCAAATTCAGCCGTGTACTGATTGGTCAACAGCGTAAATTCCGCCACCGCTTCTGGAATCACGTCAATGACGTGACCGGTCAAAATGGTGTCGTTGTTGTCCACACCATCCAGCGTAAAGCTGTTGTTTCGCGGACGGTTACCGCCGACTGAGCCACCTTCACCAGCCGTCCCGCCAGCCTGTGACGTGATGTTTGGTGCCAGCAGTGCCAGCTCAAGCTGTGAGTTATTCAGGCTTGGCAGTTCCACGACTTTGCGTGATTCAAAGGTATTGCCAAGGGTTGAGGTTGTGGTTTCAACCAGCACATCGCCACTTGAAACGACCACAACTTCGCTGACCTCACCGGTTTGTAACCGGATGGTAACGTCAACGATCTGGTTCAAAACCACGGCAATTCCTTCCAAGGAAGTGGTTTTGAATCCAGCGGCTTCAGCCGTGATTGAATATTTTCCGACTGGAAGGTAGCTGGCGCGAAATAGCCCGTTGGCATCTGAGGTAACTGTCGATGTGAAGCCGGTATCCATATTGGTCAATTTGACCGCGGCTCCCGCAATCGAAGCACCCTGTTCGTCCAATACCTTTCCGTTCATGGCACCGTCTGTTGCCTGCCCAAACACCGGAATGAATGACAGCAACAGAAAGAAAGGCGCCAGCCAGAAGCATTGTTTTGACATAGGTTCCTCCGTTTCTCTCCTAAAAAAATTCTGCGGAAAAGCCGAAAAGACGTCTTGTCTCACTGGCCCAAGATATGGCAACAATGCTTCACCGGGGCTTTTTTTCAGTCTCTCTTCACTTTTCCTGTGGATCAGTTGAGTCAGGGTGTACTGTGGCCCCGTTTTTTTCTTCCCGAAAAACTAAACTGTGCAAGTGTTGAGTGCCAGTATCCAAAGGAATGAAAAAACGGGAGTACGTTGAGTCTGCTTCCCTATGTGCAATTTGAATACCAAACCAAAATCCAGGAGCCAAATAAATTCCAAAAATATGTATACGGCTGATTTCAGAAAATTTAGGGATGAAACAGCGACAACGGCAAAAATTCAGGTGGGATTATCCAAAAATTCAAATTCAGAATTATGGATATAAAATCTAAAATTATGGAAGAAAATCGAATTTTCTTTACAATCGAGCCCGGTATTTCCACTTTTCTTTACAGGTTGGGCCAGTATTGCCATTTTTCTTTACAACTCAGCGTGAGATATCCCGCTTCCCTGATGACTTTGTCCGTTAGACAAAGTCAGGTCAAACCTCGACCTATCTCCTGAAGATACTGAGGTTTCTGAGTGCCTGTGCGATCAAACCGCACAGATGATGATGGGCAAATGATTTCTCAGGAAAACAGATCGCCCTGCTTGAATTTCGGTGTCGAAACAACTGCCTCAATCAGTGTCGGATCATCATTGCGAATTGAGTTCACTCGCGATGAGACTTCATAGGCCATCATCTTTTCTGAAGGATAGGGTTGCAACAAATCTAACAGGGTGTTGGGCGTATTTTGTTCTAACCACAGGCGTTCTGTCTCAGGCGGTAAAATAACAGCCATTCGCTCATGAAGCGGTGCCAACACATCATTGGCCGTTGTGGTAATAATGGTGCAGGTTCGCAGGAGCGTTCCATCTGGTGTTTTCCAGGTATCCCACAACCCAGCCATGGCAAAAACTTCTCCGCTGTCGAGTTGTACCCGGTACGGGGTTTTGGTCCCATCTTCATTTTTCTTCCACTCATAAAAGCCGTCAGCTACCACCAGGCACCGCTGAGATTTCAGAATGGTGCGAAATGATGGTTTTTCGAGCAGCGTTTCCGACCGGGCATTAATCATGGTGGCTGCCATTTTGGCATCTTTGGCCCAGGCAGGGATAAGCCCCCATTTGGCGGCTGAAAGTGTTTCCGGCGAGGTATTTAACACCACGGGAATCGGCTGGGTTGGGGCAATGTTGTAGCGGGGTGTCAAGATCAACTCGGTTGTGGTCAATCCAAACCGATCCAGGACAACAGGTTCTTCAACTGACAGGGTATAGCGTCCACACATAATGAATGAAGAATATAGAAATGAAGAATTAGGAAATCGGATCGGGGATATCGTCCTCAAACAATTGAACGATTGACCACCCAACCCGGCAATATGCGTTTGTCAAACCCCTCGGATTTGATACCTTCTTGCCCCATCATACCCAAATTTCCAAGAAAGTTCAGATTATCCTCACTGTTTTACCTTCATCGTTATGGGCATTTCACTTCGACAAGCAGTCACCGTTGGTGCATACGTTTTAAAGCAACGTTTTAAAGGAGTAAAGCGCTATCCGCTCGTGCTGATGCTTGAACCTTTATTCCGGTGTAATCTTGAGTGCGCCGGTTGTGGCAAAATCCAGTATCCGGAAGAAATTCTGAAAAAAAACCTCTCTCCGGAAGAATGTTTTCGTGCCGCTGAAGAATGCGGCGCCCCGGTTGTCACCATCGCAGGTGGCGAACCGCTGATTCATCCCAAAATTGACGAAATTGCCAAAGGGCTGGTTGAGCGGAAAAAATTTGTTTACCTGTGTACCAATGCCATTTTGCTTGAACGGCATATGCACAAATTCACCCCGTCACCTTATTTCACGTTTAGTATCCACCTCGATGGCATGAAAAAACGCCATGATGAGCTGGTATGCCGCGAAGGTGTCTTTGATGTGGCCGTCCGGGCAATTAAAGCTGCCAAAGCTGCCGGCTTCCGGGTGACCACCAACACCACAGTGTTTGACGGTGAAAACCCTGAAGAAATGCACGAAATGTTTGATTTCCTGGCTGATCTGGGGGTTGATGGAATGACCATTTCCCCAGGGTACAGCTATGCCTGGGCACCTGATCAGGAACATTTTCTGCGACGTGAACAAACCCATGCCTTATTCCGGCAGGTCTTGTCACCAATGAGAACCGAACGGGGCAAACGCTGGCAGTTTAACCAGTCCTCGTTCTTCCTTGATTTCCTGATGGGCGAACGTGACTATGAATGCACGCCGTGGGGCAATCCAAACTACAATGTCTTTGGCTGGCAAAAACCCTGCTACCTGCTCAATGAAGGCTATGCCAAAACCTTTGGTGAATTGCTTGAGAAGACCAAATGGGAAGAATATGGCCGGAAGAGTGGGAATCCGAAATGTCAGGATTGCATGGTTCACTGTGGATATGAGCCAACAGCGGTAATTGATGCGACCGCCAACCTGAAGAACATGCTCATTTCGGCAAAGAGTCTGCGATAAGGTCAGTACCACTCGCCTCAGCGGGTGGGTAATGTGCAAACAAAACCCACTCGCTGGCGCAGGAAAAACTGACGAAGTAGTTATAATTCAAAGAGTTCATCTGCCAGGCCAACATCTTTGGTCAGATTTTTCCACTCTGTTTTGGAATCAAATTTCCCATTGCGAAAGACCTCCCACTGGAGTGGGAGTTTGAGTTCGGCATCAATGAGAATCGTGTCTTTCTTTCCAGGCCGTTCCAGGACCAGTTGATAGGCTCGCCGAGGACCTTCAATCAGGGTGACAGTGGCTTTGGCACCATTCATCGTCAGTTGTAAATCTTTGAGGGTAGACCCCAAATCAGTGGTGACAAAACTGCTGTCGCCATCCTGGAGCCGTTTGTCAGTGGGCTCCATGGTAATGGTAAACACCCCTAAAACCCCACCGGCTTTGGCGCGAACCTTGCCCTTTTTATTCAAAACGACTTTTGAACCTTTGTCGCCGCCGCTGGTGACTTCCAGACGAATCAGTTTTGGCTTTTTGAAAAAGTAATTGTTGGTATCTACTGCCATGGTTCCATCTTTGCGCAAGCGGGATGAATACATCTGGCAGCGATAATCGGTCAGGGCATCAAAGCTTTGCACGACCTGTTGCACCAGGTCCGGAGCAGCAGGAAGCGATGGGCTATCACTCTTTCCCACGACTGGGACAGAGAAAATTCCCCAACCGACAACCGCAATTACCATCAGTGTCAAAGCTCGTTTCAGCACAGGCATGTTGAAAAGTTCCTTTCAATTCCAGAGATTGTTCGATATTCTGGCGCTCCCCTGCGGGGTCAATTACACCACTGGTTCCTGACTTGACAGTCACTGGGCTAGTTTACAGGGTGCGACCCCGGACCCACAGGCTGGTTTTGATCGCGCCAGGACTCATATTTCGTTTCATTTAAAGCGAGGCAGTGCATGAATTTCATGAAGACGTTGCTCTTAAACCCACCTTCGTTTGAAGGATTTGACGGTGGCGCCAGTTCCCGGTGGCCGGCGACCCGCGAGATTGCTTCCTACTGGTATCCAGTGTGGTTGGCTTATCCGGCAGGAATGATTCCCAATTCACGGCTTTTGGATGCTCCTCCACATGGGGTGAGTGTTCAGCAAACGCTGGAAATTGCGAAAGACTATGAATTTGTTGTCCTTTTTACAAGCACTCCGGGCTTGAACAACGACATTAAACTGGCTGAAATGATGAAAGCCAATGATCCAAAGATCAAAATTTGCTTTGTCGGCCCGCCGGTGACTTCGAATCCGGAAGAAATCCTTCGCTCCTCCAGCGCCATTGATTTTGCTGCCCGCAAGGAATTTGACTATACGGTCAAGGAATTTGCTGAAGGCCGTTCCCTCGAAGAAATCGATGGCATCAGCTATATCAAAAACGGCCAGATTGTGCATCGGCCAGATCGTCCCCAGTTGCACGACCTGGATTCGCTCCCGTTCGCCTCGGAAATTTATCACCGGGATCTGGACATCACGAAATACAACGTGCCGTTTTTGTTACACCCATACATTGCCTTTTATTCGACCCGTGGTTGCCCGGCGCTGTGCACCTTCTGCCTGTGGCCACAGACCATCAGCGGCCATGCCTGGCGCGAACGCAGCATTCCCAATATGGTCGAGGAAGTCAAAGTGGCGCTCAAACTCTTCCCCGAGATGAAAGAAATCTTCTTTGATGACGATACCTTCTCCTGGAAGAAATCGCGCACAATCAACATTTCGAAAGAGTTTCAAAAGATTGGCTTTACTTGGTCCTGCACCTCACGCGTTCACTCTGATTACGACACGCTCAAGGCCATGAAAGATGGCGGCTGTCGGTTGATGATCGTCGGGTTTGAATCTGGCGATGATCAGGTGCTCAAGAACATCAAAAAAGGCGCCACCGTCGAGATGGGCCGCAAGTTTATGAAGAACTGCAAAAAACTTGGGCTGGCCGTTCACGGGGATTTCATCCTGGGCTTGCCGGGCGACACACCAGAAACCATCAAGCGCACGATTGAGTTTGCCAAAGAACTTGACTGCGAAACGATTCAGGTCTCGATTGCCCACGCCTATCCCGGAACAGAACTCTATGACTACTTGAAGGAAGCCGGGTTGTTGACCGAACACGCCATGACGGACGAAGAAGGTCATCAATTGCCGCATATTGAATATCCGGGGCTGACCCGTGGTGAACTGATGCGCAATGTCGAAAATTTCTACGACACCTATTATTTCCGGCCTAAAGTCGTGGCTCGCATCGTCGGAAAAGCAATCTTCGATAAAGAAGAACGCAACCGCC
>DAOQNB010000136.1:0-9643 GCA_035335845.1 Acidobacteriota bacterium
CACCAAGCACCAAGCACCAAGCACCAAGCACCAAGCACCAAGCACCAGTCACCAGTCACCAGTCACCAGGCACTTTTGCTTTTCTCTTATGTTCTCAGAATTCAAACGCAATCTTCGATTTGTGATGCTCATGGCTGGGCTGCTGGCCATAGCCATCCTTGGCGTGGAAACCTTTCGTCGGATGGGAATGACCCAACCGACAGGGCCGGTGACGGCCCCTTCCTCAGCCTCAGGGGCAAGCGCGGTCTTTCCCCGTGAGTTAAAAGATGGAAGCGGATACAGCGTTCGAATTGAGAAAAAGCCACTTCGAATCATTTCACAAACCCTGGCGACGGATGAAATTCTGCTCGCGATTTGTGACCCCAAGCGCATTGTGGCACTCAGCTCACTCGCCGAAGACCCGACATACAGCAACGTTGCCGCTGAGGCAAAACAAGTTACAGGTCGAACCACCCAGGGGGTTGAGCAAATACTGGAAATGGGACCCGATCTGATTTTTGTCGCCAGCTATAGTCGGACTGAATTTGTGGAACTTCTCAAAGCTGCCAGGGCCCCAGTTTTCCGGTTTGCCAACTTTGACCGCATTGAAGACATAAAAACCAACATCCAGACCGTTGGATATGCAACTGGCGATGAAGCCGCCGCCGCCGCCCTGGTTGATCGGATGAATCGTGACATTGAAGCTGTCAAAGCTCGAATTCCACAGGCCAAACCACCTTTGAAAGTAATGTCTTACAGCCTCGGAGGTTTTACTGCCGGAAGCGGAACACTCTTTGATGAAATGCTGCGGACGGTTGGGGTCATCAATGTAACGGCTGAAAAAGGTATCACCGGAATTGCCAAAATCAGCCCGGAAAAGCTCACCGAATGGCAACCGGATGTGATCGTGGTTGGCGCCGACGCTGGCACCTTTGACGAAGCCAGACGCAACTTACTGGCTGACCCTGCCGTGGCCTCCACCAAAGCCGGAAAAGCAAATCGGATTATCGTGGTTGATAATCGCCATTACCTGGCTGTTTCTCATCACCTCGTCAAAGCCCTCAACACGCTTGTGACTGAACTCTATGGACCATAAGGAAACTGCGGAAACCCAAAACCCAGACAAAGAAACAGCGGGACAAAAAGACAAGGAGGCACAAAAACAAGCCACCGGGTCTTCAGCCCAATGTCTTCAGCCCAACGTCTTCAGCCCCGCTTTAGAACCCGGAACCCGATGGTTCTTCCCCATCGCCATTTTTATTCTGGTGGTGGCAATCATCGCTGGCATTGGTATCGGGAGTGTAACGATTGCACCAGACTCGGTAGTGCGGATCATCGCTTCGCACGTGCTTCCGGCTGGGTGGGTTGATGTAACTGGAATTCGAGACGTAGATGTGGCCGTGGTCTGGTTGATTCGGACACCTCGCGTCCTGGTGGCGGTTCTGGTTGGTGCTGGACTGGCGATTGCCGGGGCTCAAATGCAGGGGTTGTTTCAAAACCCGCTGGCTTCGCCTGATATCATCGGCACCAGTTCAGGTGGAGCGCTGGGGGCCGTCATTGCGCTGGCGACGGGGTTGGCCACGCGCTCGCTGTGGTATATGCCGATTCTGGCGTTTCTTGGTGCACTGGTTTCCCTCTTTGTCGTGTATGCCATTTCGACTCAACGAGGCCGCACGCCAGTTTCAACGCTTTTACTGGCTGGGGTTGCACTCAATGCCTTGATTGGTGCCGGAACCTCGTTTGTCATCACCTTGAAGTGGGTCCGCTGGGAAGTCGCCACCGGGATTATTTTTTGGATGATGGGTGGCCTCGATACCCGCACCTGGGACCACGTCTGGCTCGCATTGCCCTGTGTACTGGTCGGGATCGGTATCGCCCTGATGTTTACGCGTGAGCTTGATGTGTTGCTACTCGGTGAAGAATTTGCCCTTGGGCTTGGCATTGATGTCGAACGCGCAAAACGCATCATTCTGACTGGCGCCGCCCTCCTGACCGGGACCGCCGTGGCTGTCAGCGGCGTCGTTGGGTTTGTAGGGTTGATCATTCCGCACATTGTGCGGCTGGTGATTGGACCTCGCCATCGCTATTTGCTCCCGGCCAGCGCCCTGACCGGGGCCTCGTTCCTGGTTGTGGCCGATATTCTGGCACGGACCCTGCAGAGCCCGGAAGAAATTCGCCTGGGCATCATCACCGCTGTGTTCGGGGCTCCATTTTTTCTATACCTCCTGCTCAAACACCAACAGGCGGCCAATTCAATCTAATCATCGGTTTCGGGAAACAGTGAACGGTCATTTTTACCTTCAGTTTATGGTAATTTTGACCAGGTCTGCTCAAGTATCAGAATCCGAGAAAAGCCTATCACCTGAATGTCCCTCAACTTGCTTCTCAATTCTGACTTAAATCCCCTGGAAATAGCTAAATTTCAATTATTTACCAGATTAGAATGACTGGGTTATCAAACCTGCCACATTCACCTATAGCTAACATTTAAATGCAATAAGTCAAAACTGCTATCTAACAAGTATATACATCATTACCCAACTTTCAATTGCCTGTTATTTTTATATTTTTCTTATATTTTTCTAACAAATAAAAACTATATCATTTATGATTAGAAAACCACCGCTAATGCTAGACGATACCAAATCTCAGATTAAACATTCCCTATAAAACACTGATTTTCAAGTAAGTTCCGGAACAATATCTTTCCAACTCGTAAAACCTTGTGGTACTATCGGCGGACTTCAAAAACTCTTCAGAAAACCAGAAAAATCTGTATTTCCCAAACAATTGAATACGCTCGAAATAAAACTCAAATGCAGAAATTTTAAATGTTTTCTCTTTAGTTTTTGGTTGTGCTCAAAAACCGTCACCAACATCCTGCTCGTGTTTGAGAAGTTCATCCTGCCCTTGCTTTATGGAAGTCCGATCCCATTTGGCAAGGTTTACGTCACAACAATTTGATTTACGAAAGGTGCCACGTATGAACCGAGGACGCCTGTTTGCAATTTGCATGACCGTGGTTCTTCTGGCCGGGGTCGGTTTGTTTTTTTTAAAACCAGCGCCACTGAAAGCAGCTTCAGTTAATAAACAGATCATTGTCAAACTCTTACCAACTGGATCCATTGGCCTTATCCTCTCAAAATTTAAACTGACCCTGGTTGATCAAATTCTGGATCAACGAGAATTCTTGCTTGAAGCCCCATTGTTGACGGATATCAATCTGTTGATGCCGCTAATCCGGATCCTTCCAGGAGTGGAAGATGTCGGCCCAAATGTCTTGATGTGGCCGCATCGCAGTCCGCGTGGGTATCCAGGTGACACCTCAGTGATCCTGGGGACTGAAGCCTATGCCTATCAATCACAACAACTCACGACCTTTTTCCAGGTAGATAGCCTGCGGTCCCTCTCGCAAGGACAAGGGGTTAAAGTGGCCGTCCTCGATACGGGGGTTGATGCAACGCACCCCATGCTGGCAGGGCATATCGCCCCCGATGGATATGATTACATTGATTATGACAAAGTTCCGGCGGATGCACCCGGCGGAAATGACTTTGGCCACGGCACGTTTGTTTCAGGATTGATTGTGCTGATGGCCCCGCAAGCCCAAATCCTGCCCGTACGGGTGCTCCGACCTGATGGCTCAGGAGATGCTTTTCACGTTGCTGCGGGCATTTATTACGCCACCAGCCGAGATGCCAAAGTCATCAATCTGAGCCTCGGTACAGATCGAGATACGGGTATTTTACGGCGGTCAGTACAGTTTGCCCAGAATGCAGGCTGCCTGGTAACAGCCGCGATGGGAAATGAAGACGTAAACGCTGACGATGTGTACCCGGCGGCCTATCCCAATGTGGTCGCAGTGGCCGCAACTGATTTTAATGACACCAAAGCTTCGTTTTCCAACTTTGGCTCTGTCGTTGACCTGTCAGCACCAGGCGTTGGCGTCATCAGTGCTTATCCGCAAGGCCGCTATGCTCAATGGAGTGGCACCTCATTTGCCACCCCACTGGTTTCAGCCGAAGCAGCCCTGTTACTGGCACAAGGAAAAAACCGCGAAGATGTTTTAAATCGCATGAGCCGCTCAGTTGTGGGAACAGCGCTATCCAATTCTTTCCCGCTAGGTCGTGGTCGAATTGATCCGCTGGCTGCCCTGTCTCAACCCTGAGCGTCCTGATGATGTACACACAAATTTATCGAAAGTACCGAGAGTGGCGCCCTGGAGCCACTCTTTGTTTTGTTCTCCTGACTGGAATTCTTTGGTGTGGATTGGTGTCACCATTCTGGTTGAAACCGTTCCAGGTGGTTCAGGCATTGGGGGTACCGGCTCAGGGGCAATCACACCCCCTTTTGAATCCAAAGCAAAACCAGAAATCGGCGCTCCCAACCGGGCGGCAGGCGTTTCGCATTTTTACTGATCGAAATGGAGTCCCCCAAAACTCTATCAATGCCATGGCATTTGACCACCGGGGGTACCTCTGGATTGGGACGCAGGATGGAGCGGCTTTTTATAACGGGCGAACCTGGTCAAGTGTCGATATGCCCAACCGAACGCTTTCCAATAGTGTTCGGGCGCTGTGTACCGGACCAGACCAGAGCATCTGGTTTGGGACAGATGGGGGTGGTGTCATCAACCTGAAAGATGATCACTGGTCAACATTTACGGTCGAGACCAACGCTCTTCCCTCAAACCAGATCCGATGTTTGCTCACGACACTGTCATCAAAAGGCACGCCGATCCTGTGGGCTGGCACTCGCGAAGGGCTGGCCTGCTATGAAAATGGTCAGTGGTCCCTCTTCAATCGTCAGGCTGGCTTTCCCAGTAACCTGATTGTCAGTTTATTACCAACCACGACCCCAGATGGAAAGCTGGCATTGTGGGTGGGAACGTACGGCGGCGGGTTGGTCCGACTGGAAGAAACGGCACCAGAAACGGTTGGAAATCGCCCACATATCTCAACTGGCTCAGGTACCTATCAGTGGACGGTTTATGATCGTCAGTCAAGCAAATTACCTGATGATATTGTCTTCAGCTTGCTGGAAACGACCTCGCCCGCCAATGAGTCAACGTTATGGGTTGGCACCAGCAAAGGGCTGGCTCGCCTCACCAATGGCCAGTGGACTGTGTTTGACCTGCTTTCCAGCGGCCTTTCAAACGATGCGGTTCTGAGTCTGGTTGAAACGGTTGATCCAACTGGTAAAGCAACGCTGTGGGTCGGAACGGATGGTGGAGGATTGGCGAGCCTGGACCAGGGTCGGTGGACGATCTTCACCACGCAGGCTGGAATTCCAAATAATCGGATTCTGTCTTTACAGAAAACACCGTCACTCTCTGGCCCTCGAACCTTATGGATTGGAACGGATGGCGGTGGCCTGGCACGACTTGAATTTGGGCAATGGGTGACATTTGACACCACAACTGGACTCCCGGACCCGGTGGTGACCACGGTATTGGAAACAACCAGTGAATCGGGCGCGCCGGCCTTCTGGATTGGGACTGATGCCGGGCTGGCCCATTGGGAACAAAACCACTGGACAACCTACTCAACCCAAACGAAAGCCCTTCCGGATGATGGTGTGATTACGCTGCTTGAAACCGGTCAATCTGACGGGAATCAGGCCCTGTGGGTAGGGACCAGCGGCGGATTGGCTCGATTTCAACAGGGTCAGTGGACGACGTTTGATACCAGTTCCGGCTTACCCAACGACACCATCTGGAGTCTGCTTGAAACCCTTTCACCGGCAGGAACGCCCATCCTGTGGGTGGGAACGGCTGGGGGCGGACTGGCCCGCTTTGAGCAAGGTCACTGGACCACAATTGAAGGGGTACCCAATAATCTGGTGACCAGCCTGTTGGAAACAAGTTCCCCCGATGGAACCAAAACGCTGTGGGTTGGAACGGCTGGCGGCGGACTGGCCCGGTATGTTCACGGGCAATGGAAAACGTTTGATATCACCTCTGGATTGCCAAACAATACAGTATGGAGCCTGCGGGAAATCACTGATTCATCTGGTGATAAAGTACTTTGGATTGGAACTGACAGTGGGGTCATACGGTTGCGGCTCGCCAATCTGGATGGAGGCTGGCTCAGGCTTCAAGAGAACCTGAATCAATCTGTACTGAACGGTACAATTCATCAAATCTGCCAGGACAACCAGAATCGAATTTATCTCTCAACCAATAAAGGAATTGCCCGACTTTCAAAATCAAAAACTCCGAATGAGGAATTTAGCCTCACCACCTATACAACGGAAGATGGGCTTCCGACCAATGAGTGTAATTTTGGGGCCCTGGTCAAAGACCAGTCTGGCAGAATTTGGGCGGGGACGGTGTCAGGTGCCGTTGTGTTTGATCCGGCCCAGGAAACCGAAGATATCACCCAAAAGCCGCTCTATATTGAGCGGCTGGTGGCTGGCAACCAGAATATGGTGTTTCCGGCTTCCGACCCATTTCAAAAGGCGTCGCTGCCCTCTGACCAGAACAATTTTGTGTTTGAGTATTCGCTGCTCAGCTATGCCCACGAGGGAAAAACCCGCTATCGCACGCAATTGATTGGATATGACCGACAGGTATCGGACTGGACCTCAAACCCACAAAAGGAATACACCAATCTCGGCTCTGGGTCATATACCTTTCAAGTGTGGGGCAAAGACTATGCTGGAAATGTCACCGGGCCACAGGTCGTCCGGTTTAACATTCGGCCAGCGCCCTGGAATACCTGGTGGGCATACTGTCTCTATGCCGGGTTGCTGTGCGGAGTTGGGTACGGAGGGGTACAGCTACGGTTTAAAGTGCTCCATCATCGGAATTTACTGCTTGAACAAAAAATCGCGGAGCGCACCCTCGAACTTGACCAGACCAATGCTGAACTGGCTGAAAACTTGAATCAGCTCAAAAGAGCCAAACAGGAAACCGAATATAAAAACCTGGAACTTGACCTCAAAAATGCCGAACTGGCTGAAAATCTGGATCAGTTAAGCCGTGCCAAAAAAGAAGTTGAACAGAAAAACGAAGAACTGGCCCGCAAAAACCTCGAACTGATTGAATCTCAGCGGCAGGCGAATTTGATCTTTTCAGCCCTGGCTGATGTCCTGCCCGGAACGATTCTGGATCGCAAATACCGGCTTGAAGAAAAAATTGGCACTGGCGGATTCGGGGCCGTCTACCGCGCCACTCAGCTCAACCTTGGCCGATCAGTGGCAGTTAAAGTATTTCGACCAGTTCCTGGAAACGAATCGCTTGAAAACCTGGAGCGATTTCGGCTTGAAGGTGTCTCGGCCTGTCGCGTGAACCATCCAAATGCGGTTTTGATCCTTGATTCCGGCGTTTCACCGGAAGGCATTGCCTACCTGGTCATGGAGCTGCTGCAAGGCCATTCGCTTACCAAAGAATTGAGAAACAAATACCGATTGTCACTCAAACGGTGTGCTGAAATCATTATTCCGGTTTGTAATGTTTTAGCCGAAGCCCATCGCGCCGGTATCATTCATCGCGATATTAAACCGGACAATATTTTCCTCCACCAGTCGGAGGAAGGCGAAGTTGTCAAAGTGGTTGACTTTGGGATTGCCAAATTTATTGGCGAACAAGACGCCATGCAGGCCAATACCCTCACCGAGGCTGGAACTATCATTGGAACCCCAACCTATATGGCGCCCGAACGACTCGGATGCAATCCATATGACTGGAAATCAGACGTGTACAGCGTCGGCGTGATGTTGTTTGAAATGCTGGCCGGGCAATTACCGTTTGTGCCGGATAAGGAAGGCTTGTTGAATCTGGCCTTAAAACACATGACCCAGGCGCCGCCATCTTTATGTCGGCTCAATCCAGAGATTCCAGTTGATGTCGAAGCCGTGGTGGAGCAGGCGTTGTTGAAAAACCCCCAAAGCCGCCCAACCGCCAAAGAACTGGCTCACCATTTTGCCGCCGCCGTCTGCAATCACCTGACCGAAGATACTTCATTTGAAGGGACATTTGATGTGTCAGTGTTACTCAGCAGCAATCCAAACTTGAGACTGAACCGGACGCTCACAGAAGAATCACCGTTGAACCCTCGCGACCAGGTCACTGAAAAGCACTACGCTCCGGAACAAACGCCTCATGGAAACTTTGCGGCAACCTTGAGAGTTGACGGCCCAACCCGAAAAATGGCTGATGAGTTCACCATGATTTCCGAAGAACCAACCGGAGAATTTGAAAAAAATTAAGGGCTGGAAGTCTCGGCGACTCCGAGTGCCTGAAACTACAGATCAGGTCAACTTTTTTCCGGGTTAAATTCATCCACAAAAGCCTGTTGCACAGACTCAACCATCCCAGGCTCACCAGTCACTTCCAGCTTGAGATGAATCCAGCTTATCGAACCGGCAAAGGTGGCATAGTCGCAGTCAAGTTTCAGTTGAAAGGGTTCTGGAAGCCCGTGCACAGTATAAGTTCGCTGTTCTGAACGCCGTTGCGGGTACATCATTTCTTCGGGCTGGTCTCCGAAATATGAAATCAAAATCGCGTGTTGCACGTCGCCTTCCCGGTACTCCCCTTCCCAAAAATACCCGCCGTTGTCATCTCGGACGGTTGACTCACTCTGGTCAGTCCGAACGGCAGGTGGTGAAAACAACGGGTCAATCAATTGGGCGGCGGTTCGGAGAAAGGTAATCAGCGTGGCATCCATCGTGGGATTTGCGGGAATATCGCGCAGCGTTTGAGGCCACCTGAGGGTGTGCTGAAGAGTAGTCTGGTTCATTGACCTGTCCTTTCTTCAGAGTGCGGCTCCCTTGACGCCGCTTTTCCAAATCCCTTATGAATCCAGTGAATGAATGAACGTTCTTCAAACAAAAGCGGCGTCAAGCCACCGCACTCCACATTTTTATGTCTCCTGACAATCGAACCCATCGCGGTGCCCATCCGGAAGACCATACATTGTTCGCTCCAGACCAGTTGGAACGACTCCGGCTGGCAACCCTTGAACTTTCGTGGCTGCTCAGTCGCGGATATCAATTGAATTCGTCGTTGAAACTGGTCGGAGACCGCCATTCGCTCAGGGAACGTCAACGTCTGGCGCTGTCAAGAACTGCCTGTCCGGACCATCTTTTACAATTGCGGGATGCCAAACAAATACCACTTGAAGCCGTGCACAATCAAGTCATTGTGATTGACGGATTCAATGTGATCATCACACTTGAAGCGGCACTGAGTCGGGGGGTGTTATTGTTGTGTCAGGATGGGTGTATCCGCGATTTATCAAGTGTGCATGGCTCGTACCGGTCCGTCATTGAGACGGAAAGCGCCATTGCTATCGTTGGTCAAATGCTGGGGCTGGTTCAGCCAGCGCAGGTCATCTGGTATTTGGACAAACCAATTTCCAATAGCGGTCGCCTGGCTCAAAAAATTCGAACCACGGCTGAAGAAAATGCCTGGAATTGGGAAGTTGAAGTGGTCTTTAACCCGGATCGGATGATTATTGAATCCGGTACCATTGCGCTCTCGTCCGATTCTCTGGTTTTGGACGGTTCATTCCGATGGGTCAACTTTGTCTCTGCCTGGATAGCTCAACACCACCCTGACACCTGGATCGTCAATCTCAGGAATGAAGAATTGAGAATGAAGAATTGAGAATGAAGAATGAAGAATTGAGAATGAAGAATTGAGAATGAAGAATGAAGAATG
>DAOQNB010000137.1:0-9632 GCA_035335845.1 Acidobacteriota bacterium
TTTTTAACGCAGGAGTTGTTAGAACGACGCAAAAAGAACGTTAAGAATGTTAAATATTTGCGGGAATCTGGCGTTTGGGAGAGGTGTATGGTAACAAACGTGAACTGTGTGTTGCACAAGGTGATGACGACGTTGACTGCCAATCAAATTTTTCGTTGATTAGGGGGATAACACCATGAAAACATTGCTTTTGTTTGGATTGCTGTTACATGGAGCGCCGGTCCAGGAGAACCAGTTCGAAAAAGTTCAACTTATTTGTTCACTTCAAAAAGCACCGGACCTCTGTTTTTTAAGACCCTTTAAAGTGAGCATGTATATTGATTTGAAGTTGAAAATGATCAGGGTTTTTCCAGTTCCCCGGGTTCATACCTGGAGATTTGTCCCCAAAAAATATTTCAATCAGGAAAAAGAACTCACTCAACCGATTGAGCAGCTTCCATTTATCGAGTTGAGAGCTTTCTCTGAATCTGAAGATATTCAGCGATTGCAGAGTGAAGCGACACAGGCGGTTGAAATCAAAATTGCTGACAGGCTTGTGTACTGGCTCCCGGAACACTATGACGAGTATAACCGGCTATCAAACCGGTATCTGGTGATGCTTGAAGATCATGGTGTGCTTGAGTTTATTTGCCCGGTTGATTTCAAATCCTTCACTCAACCAGGTGGCGACACGACTGAGAAAAACCAGGGTGAGATGGTCCGTGAAATCAAGTATTTTATTGAAACCATCAAACTGGATCCAGAAAAGAAATGATGGATATCACACAGGTTTGAGATGGAAGGCTGTCTTCTCCCGCTTCCACTGGTTGCCTTGGTGGTTGGGACTGGATTATGGTGCGCCGTTTTATGCCAGGCCGCTCAAAACCAATGATGAATAAGGTTCAGAGTATCGTCTTTAGACGAGATGTCTGTATCCCTCACCCCATTTGTCACATTTCACGCCTGAAGCGTTACTCTGAACGGAACTCTTTCTTTGTAAGGCTACACTTCAATCAATGATTGACCATACACTTTTGGAGACACCCTATGACCGACCTTCGCTATCCGGTGGGAAAATTCCCGTTTGAACGCAACGATTACTCTGACGCTGACCGGGCGGCAGCGATTGAAGACATCGCCAGCCTGCCGCAAAAGCTCCGCGACGCCGTAGCGGGTTTAAATGATGAGCAACTTGATACGCCCTATCGCCCTGACGGCTGGACAATCCGGCAGGTGATCCATCACGTGGCTGATAGTCACGTCAACAGCTATATCCGATTCAAACTGGCACTCACCGAAAATGAGCCAACGATCAAGCCCTATGCCGAAGCACTCTGGGCTGAGTTTCCAGATGGGAAAAGCTTCCCGGTGGAAATTTCACTCCAACTGCTCGACGCACTGCATGCGCGACTGGTCAACCTGCTCAAAACCCGATCTCCCGAAGACTTTGACCGAACCCTCCTGCACCCTGAAATGGGCCCGTTAAATCTTCATAAAATGACGGCGTTGTATGGCTGGCACAGTCGCCACCATCTGGCACATATCACTTCGCTCAAAGAGCGAATGGGCTGGTAAGGTCCAAAATTGGTTTTCGCCCGCTGTGGAGCGGGCGAAAACGAAAGATCCATCACTGAACTCGAAATTCAAACCACAGCACTTCTTCGTGAATCAGTGACGGGCCGCTACTGCCGGTTTTCTTTCCATTCTTATCAAAGCGCTCCCGGTACACTGAAAAACTAAGCCAGATTCGGTAGCGCGCCAGTTCATTGGATTGATTGGTGACGGTCAAATTGAAGGTTCCCGTGGTGGAATCAGCAATTTTATCAACCCCATATCGGTCATAGAGCATATAGCCGACAAACGTAATGGTTGAGACCTCGCGGCCACCATCTGAAAATGGCTGGATGGTTGTCCACGACCGGCTCTGGTTTTCGGCTGGAGTCGCTCCGTCAACGTCAAAAGACTCCACCAGATAACTGATAGACAGTGGGAGCGTGGCACCTTTACCTGAAACCAGAGTTTGAACTTCCTGAATGGCCAGGTTTTCATCCGTTGGCCACAAAATATGGTCACCGACGAGGGTGAGGTTGGGACCAGTCATCGTTCCCTTGTGCACAATCCGCCCTTTGCGCTGACCCAGAACGCTTGGGCTCCATACCGTACTGACTTTGGTAAACGGTTTCATGGCATAGGTCACATCCTTATTCTCCCCTTCCAGCTTGACCTCCAGTGACGCTGTTCCTGACCCGGACAACGAGTCATTTACCGCCAGAAAAACCAGAAACGTCTTTTGGCTCTGAAAGTCAGTCAGAGGTTGAATTGTAAAGGATTGCGCCGTATTGCCCAGCAACGTAGTCACGCCATCCTGGATTTTATACACACTGACGACTGATGATGTGCCATTTGGCCGGTACTCCAGGGTTAGTTTCTGGTCAGCTCGAAACCCGCTGGTCAGGACTTTGACACGCAACGGAACTGCCGAAAGCCCCTGTAAGTTGACTGAAAAGGTATGGTTCTGGTTCGTTGTGGTCTTGAGGTCCCAGGTCTGGCCCAACGCCTGGGTACTATTGGCCGGAGGCCAGCACCGGTCGGCATTCACTCCGATAAAGTAAGCGGCGGCAAACTGGATCCATTTTGAAGTCCAGGTCGGATCATTTGTGGCTTCGCCCAGAGCCGCAATTGGGCTGTATTTCTTCTTCGAATTTTGCCAGATGCGCCCGATGATTGTCTCATCTTTGTAACTGCTGGTCAGAAATGAAAGGAACATCGAAGCGCCATAGCCGTGATCCTGGGCCTGGGATTCACCAACCATTCCAACCCCATCGAGTGGAAAGGCCATGGCATCACTGTTGCCCAACACACTCGGACACACTGACGGCAGCACCTTGCGCTCAAACCAGACCGCACAGGCTTCGCGCATCCAGTAATAGGCGTCATCCTGGATCAAGGAAGGTGCGACATAGGTATCCTGCAGCAGGTGGAACAATTCGTGGCTGACAGTGACCTTAAATTCATTCTCACTGTTGGGGGCATTGAGTTTGTCTTCATTGAGCATAATCCAGGCGTAATTGACGCCCCACAAACCTGGATAGACCTCTTCGCCCCAGCGCTCGGCTTTTTCCTTGGGGTCTTTGAACTCACCGACACAAACCCGGATCGGCCATTTGGTTCGACCGTCCCAGGAGAGTCCAACGGCCTGAAGTCCACTGTACGCCTGCTCTAACGCCGCCGCCAGTTGCGTGACTCGGGCTTCGTTGGCTGCATTGCGGTAGGTCAACTTAAAGTGGTTGTTCTGGCTGTCAACATACCGCCAGGCAGTTGTATCAACCAGATTGACAAAAAATTCTTTGACACTTTCGCCAACTGCCGCCCGACTGGCAGCCGATAGCGACTGATCTTCGAGTTGCCCGGCCACCGTGGAGGTTGGCATTGCCGGCAATGATACGGCTCCGCTATCACCCTTGATTTTGGCCGTCAACCACGCCGGTTCCATTGTGGTTTGTTGAGTGGTAACACTGGAACTTAAACAGGTGACCGCCGCATAGGTTTCAGTACCAGCCACCGATTTGGTCAGCGGGATGGTCAGTTTGAGTGATTTGGAAAATGGTGTCAGACCAGTAATTCGATACTGTTTTGAGGCGGCATCGTCTGGCCCGGATGAATTTTCCGAGACCTCCACCAGGCTGGATTGAGAAAGGGCACCCGGTGGAATTTTAAGCTTGAATCCTTCGGCAGAAATCGTACCGCCTTCGGTGCCAACCGGTTTACTCCCAAGGGGTTTCCAGATGCTCAAGGCAATACTGAGTGAATGTGTTTTCCCGCCACCGCTGCCGGTCAGCGTGAGGGTATAGTTCTCAGCGGTTAACGGGCTGGTTGTGGTGATGGTGCCAGTGGTGGTGGTCCCGATCCGCAACGGGTTATCCTGAAATGCAACGCGGACATTTGAATCCGGTGGGGAAACCGTTGCTGTCAGGGAAACGGGACTCTGGAATCCATCTGTTCCGGTTGCGGAAAGGAGCAGGGTGGCCAGCTCTCCGGCTGACAGGCTCACCGCGTTCGGATTGGCACTCAACGAAAAATCGCCGCTACTTCCGATCTGGATTTGGAAATCCTGGTCGGACATGTCAAATCCCTCATTGGATGAAGTATCAAAGGCACTGACCTTGATTCGGCCACGCAGGGTTTCAATCAGTGGGACTGACCAGAAAAATTCCTGGGCGGCTGGCGGCACTCCGGTCAGGATTGAAGTTGGAAATGATCCGCCTCCATCGGTTGAAAGGGAAAGGGTATGAGACGCAATGCCAACCGTATCGGCTGAAGTCCAGGCAATCCGGGTAACCGCACCCGGAGTCAACTGTTCGCCTCCGTTTGGTGACAGGACTCGGACAGTTGGTGGTTGTGTATCACCGCCACTTGAAATGGTGAAATTCCCGTTTGACGTATCCATTCCGCTGTTTCCCGCTGCATCAACGGCCACCACTTTCACTCGGGCCGACAGCGTTGGGGTGTTCGGGATGAACCACTGATAAGCCTGGGCGGTTCCGGCCAGACCCGTTGCCAGTGCGGTTGGGTAACTGGCGCCGCCGCTGGTAGAGAGCCACACTTCGTGTCGGCTCACCCCGGTATTGTCCGAAGAGGTCCAGCGAATTTGAGTTGTGCCACCAACCGAAAGCGTTTCGCCGCCATTTGGGAACACCACATTGACCGAGGGTGGCTGGGTGTCGGTGGAACCTCCGTACCTGACTCGGGCCCGAATCATCAAATTGGCGGTTGCGCCATCAGAAAACCGGAGCGGGCCCTGGAAATTGACCCCGTCATTTTGGGAATAAAAACTCCGAAGCTGGGCCAGGCCATTTGAGTCAGCCGCAAACCCTACGCCGTTGGCAGGATTCCCAGCCTGATACCCAACATAGAAATCACCGGACGGCAAGGTAACGGCAGGTACCGCAAAATCCTCAAACGACCCAGTACGGGAAATGGTAAATGATTGACTGATCACGGGTTGCGCATTGACCGGAGGGATTCCGGTGCCTTGTGGATCAGTATAGACCACCAGTCGTCCCGAACCGCCAACCGGACTGGGCTGGCCTTGAAATGAAACAAAGTAGATTCGAATGGTTTCCAGCGTGGCCGGAAAGTGCCCTGGCGTGAGCCGATTGACCATCATCATTTTGTTTTCAAGAAACCCACGACCATCAACTGTACCGTCATCGGTTTTTAATTCTTCGGTGCTCCCGGTTGATGTGGAAACAACCGCCCGTAACAGAATATTGGGTCGTGTTCCGTCCTGAAACTGTAACGGTCCCTGAAAGGTGCTTCCGTCATTGGTTGAGTAAAATGCCCGTTGTTGAGGCGGACTATTCGTGTCGGCTGAAAACCCAACTCCTTGAGCCGGGTTCGGTGCTTGAAATCCGACGTAAACATCACCTGATCCAATCGTAACTGGATTGATTGAAAAATCGAGAAACGTACCGGTTTGAGAAATTGTCACCGACTGATTGACACTCAAAGTAACCGGTGAAACCGGATGACCACTTCCGGTCGAATCTGTAAACACCAGTAACTGCACTGATTTCCCAAGCGGTGAGGGCAGATTTTGGAACTCATCCCATCGAATCCGCACTCGTTGCAGTGTGGCTGGATATGAAACTGGGGTCAACCGGTTGACCACTATCAGGTCATCCATCACCACACCTGATTCAACCGTTCCATCGTCGGTTTTTAATTCCTCGTCAGCCGCAGGCACACCGATCAGGCGGTTTTCAGGTGCCGGTTCAACCGCAACCGGCCAGATTATGGCGTGCGGTGGTTCCGTGGCTGGTATATGATGAGAAAACTCAGGAACCACCTGCTGTGACTGGATGTGCTGGCAACCTCTTTGCATCGAAACAAAGAAAGCCAGGAAAAAGCAAGTCAAGAAAAAGATCACATGAAAGAACTTTCTGTGTTGCATAGCTTTCCCCTCCTTCAGAGAAGGCGTTCTCTCAAGGTAAGGGCAAACCTCGTTCCGCAATTGGCTGGGGACACGGTGACAGAGTGATAGGGTGTTAGGGTGGCAGCCTGACAAGACATCTAGCCCTAAATCCTTTATTTTAAAGCTTCTGCCGTTTGTCTCTGCTATCCCGGAGTTTCTCTGTCTGTACCCCTGCTTGTTCCTGCTCACTGTTTTTCCATCTGGCTCTTTTTCCTCATTGTGGGAAATAATCCACGCCCAGAGGGCAGTGAGGCTTCAAATTCTCAAAAATTGACCTGTTTCATGCTCAAATGCAAAGACTGACTTCGCACAATGGCTCTTCATAGTTCATAGTTCATCCTTCATCATTCCAATCTATCCGTCGCACACATTTCAGATTGTCCATTTCATACAAGAAGAGAGGGAAACCCATTGCGTTTTGAAAACAACACACCGTATCGCCATCTTCGCCAATGGTTAGGGCTCGGACTGGCCGGCTTGATATTGCTTCCGCTGACGCCAGCAACTGCCCTGGCCCAAAAGGAAAAGGAAACTGCCTCCAAACCAGCCTTTGCCTTGACGATTGACAACATCATGCGCGGACCGGATCTGGTAGGAACGACGCCAACCCAGGTTCGCTGGTCACGTGACAGCCAGAAAGTTTATTTCAGTTGGAAAGAACCGGGTGAACCGCGAGAAAAGGACCCGGATACCTTTATGGTCAATCGCGATGGGAGCAATCTGCAACGACTGAGCGAAGCTGATGCCAGAAATGCGCCACCCATCACGGCAGACCTTTCTAAAGATAAAGCGTTTTCGGTTTTTGACCGCTATGGCGACCTTTTTCTCTATAACCACACTGCCGGGCGGGCAATGCAATTGACCAAAACCACTGAAGTTGAGTCAAATCCGCACTTTACGACTGATCAAAAGAGCATTTTCTTTACCCGCAATGACAACCTGTTTCTGCTTTCGCTTGAAACTGGCGCCCTTCAGCAGCTTTCAAACTTTCGTTCCAGGCCCGGCCCCGATGAAAAGGAAAAAGGGACGGACAGTCAGGAGTATTTAAAGCAAGAAGAAAAGGCTCTGATTGAAATTCTTCGTCAACGAGCCAAAAAACGCGAAGAACGCGAAGCCAAAGCCAAAGAACGACTTCCGCTCAAGCCGTTTACCATTCCGGGCAACCTTTCGCTCCAGAGCCTCGAACTTTCACCTGATCAAAAGTACATTCTGGCCAGCTTTACCGAAGAAGCCTCCCGGTCGAAAATTGCCAGTGTTCCGTTTTTTGTAACGGAGTCGGCCTATACGGAAATGGTGCCAACCCGGAACAATGTCGGAGACCTTCAAACCCGCTACAAAATGGCCGTGGTGACACTCGCCACCGGCGATGTGAAGTTTGTCGAGCACAGTTTAAAAACCACCAAAAAGCCAAAACCCGAAGCCGGGAAAGAACCGGCTGGCGAGCCACAAACCATTGATCGTGAAGTCTATTATGGATCAGTTGTCTGGTCGGATGATGGATCAAAAGCCGCATTGCTCCTGCGTGCTTTTGACAATAAGGACCAGTGGGTCACGACACTTGACCCGGCAGCCGCAAAAATCAATATTCTCCACACCATCCACGATGATGCCTGGGTGGATGGCCCAGGCGTATCAACCCTTGGCTGGCTCCCTGACAATCAGCACCTGTACTTTGAATGGGAACGCGATGGATATGCTCATCTCTACACGCTTCCAACCGCTGGCGGACAACCCAAACAATTAACCAGCGGCCAGTTTGAAGTGGATAACGTCCAGATTTCGGAAGACAAAACCAGATGGTATTTCACCTCAAATGAAGTCCATCCTGGGGAAATCCACTTTTATTCGATGCCGCTTGAAGGTGGCACCCGGACCAAACTTTCCACCTTGCCTGGCTCAAATCTGGCATCGGTTTCGCCAGATGGCACGATGCTGGCGCTGATTCGGTCCTATACCAACCGCCCGCCGGAAGTGTATCTCCAACCCAATCAGGTTGGTGCCGAAGCCAAACAGGTAACGACTTCACCGACGGCTGAATGGCTTTCCTTCCCCTGGATTGACCCACCAGTTGTCACATTTCAAGCCAGAGACCGTGCCACGGTGTATGCCCGTTTGTATAAACCAAAAACTGCTGTCAAAGGTGATCCGGCAGTGATTTTCGTTCACGGGGCCGGATATTTGCAGAATGCCCACAAATACTGGTCCTATTACTATCGTGAATTTATGTTCCATCATTTGTTGATGGAAAAAGGGTACACGGTGCTGGATGTGGATTATCGGGCTTCGGCTGGCTATGGACGTGACTGGCGAACCGGCATCTATCGGCACATGGGTGGAAAAGACCTTGACGATCAGGTGGATGCCGCCCGCTGGCTCGTTTCTGCTCACGGCGTGGATGCCAAACGAATTGGCCTCTATGGTGGCAGTTATGGTGGGTTCATTACGTTGATGGCGCTTTTTACTCAGCCGGACGTGTTTGTATCAGGTGCCGCGTTACGCCCAGTGACGGATTGGGCACATTACAATCACGAATACACGTCAAACATTCTCAATTCACCCCAGGATGATCCCGAAGCCTATCGGCGAAGTTCCCCGATTTATTTCGCCGAAGGCTTGAAGGGGAATTTGCTTATTTGTCACGGCATGGTGGATCTCAACGTTCATTTCCAGGATTCGGTCCGACTGGCTCAACGGTTGATTGAACTCCGGAAAGAAAATTGGGAACTTGCGGTCTACCCGGTCGAAGACCACAGCTTTGTCGAAAGCACAAGCTGGGCTGACGAATACAAGCGGATTTTCAAACTCTTTGAACAGACGTTGAAACCTGTTTCCAAACCAGTGAGCCGATGATCTGGGTTGTAAACTGCAACAGGTTCTATATCGAGGAGGGAACCAAAAAGGCACTTTTTGGTTCCTTTCTTTTCCTAAACCAATTCTTTATGAATAAGGAGCTTTCAATGTGGACATTTCTTAAAAACATTCGAAAATTAGTCATGGGAGGTTTGTTGTGTTTGATTTTTGGAGCAGGTATTTCTTTTCCAGGATTGTCACAGCCATTGGCTAACAATCTCAATTCTGCGGCTGAGAATGCTCACCCCACCCTGAAAGAAAACAAAGTGGAGATGGCCAGGCAATACTCATTAACCAAATTTTATCCAATCTCTTCTTATCCTGGAAAAATAGTTACTATCTTCGGAACGGGTTTTCTTTTTGGTACTCAAGTTTATTTTGGGGGAAGCCGGCTCATTCCATCACCAAATGTTGAGTTTGTTGATAGCAATACATTGAAAGTTACGGTCCCAGCCTCCTCAACTGGCTCAGGAAACATCAATGGATATCTAACGGTCGTCATCCCTGGAGCTTCCCAAGAGTTTACAACCCAGAATTTCCCGCTTCCTGCTGCCTATCCAAATGCGGGCGATCTGACAACCATATCCCCTGAATTTGTATTGTGGGGAGATGTGTCCGGCGATGGGCTGCCGGCTCAAGCAAATGATATTACATTGGCACGGTCTTTTATCCAATCTCAAGCGACGCCAACGCTGCGGCAATTTGTCGCCAGTGATGTGTACCCGTGCAATTGTCCTTTGAATATTGAGGGCTGTTCTCAAAGTAGCTGTGTCACCCAACCAGGGCGGAGCCGGGGAAACGGAATTTTGTCGGAAGGAAATGGTACCAC
>DAOQNB010000138.1:0-9604 GCA_035335845.1 Acidobacteriota bacterium
CGCAAGACCACTTCCGCCAGGCTAAAGGGTTTGATCCAAAAATCTTCGACTCCACGGTTTAACGCCGCCAGGCGTTCTTTTTCCAATCGGTTTGAGGTGAGGCACACAAACGGCACGTGACTGAGCGTCGGATGCTTGCGAAGCGATGAAAAAAGCTGGCTGCCGTCCATTTGGGGCATCACCAGATCGGAAATGATCAAATTTGGTTGAAACTGTTCCGCCAGTTGGAGTGCTTCTTCCCCATTGGAGGCGGTGACCACCCTGCATCCAAGCCGCTTTATCCCCATACTCAGGATTTGAAGAATCCCAGGCTCATCGTCAACCACCAGCACGGTGTGGGTGGTGAACTTCATCTCCAGTTGCCGACTGGTCACATCGACTGGCGGAAGATCAGATTCATCCGGAATCCAGGTCCCTCTGGCACCTTGAGTCCATTCCTCGCGGTGCAGGTTGACATACTCTGTGAGTTCTTTCCGGTATTGCGCATCCCTGGCACCCATTGCGGGGAGTTTGGTGATTACTTCCAGCGCCGTGGTTGACTTGCCATCTCGAATCAGAATCTCCAGCAACGTGCGCATTCGCTGGTAGGCGTCTTCAAATTTCCGAAGGCTCAGGCTCAGGTCAATGATTTGATGCAGCAATGAGATCCGCTGCTCAGGAAGGCACATCCGCTCGGCTTTGCGCAAAAAAGCCAGCGTTAATTCGGGCTCTCTTCGGTCGCGATGAAGCGAAGCGAGCTGGCACAGGACAGAGGTTGCTTTTTCAATGTAGCCAGCAGTCTGGTAGAGATTGCACAGTTGCTGCAAGTGAAAAACACTGGTTGGATTCTGGGAAACTTCCCTTTCCAATTGGTCAATCTCACGATGAATTTTGACTTCATCATAGACCATGACCATTTGCTGGCTGACTGAGCGAACGCGTTGAACCAATCCCATAAGCTGTGTGACGCCATCGTTTCCGGCATGGAGAAATAACTGGCGGTTTCGTTTGAAATTGCCAGGTGCAGGATAGAGACCCCAGGTGAGGAGGTTAATCTTCCGTTGAAATGATCAATGTATCATTCCAAATTGGGAGACAGTCTTGAAAACAGAATTCCTCTTCAGCAAGGCTGGACCTCAGGTTTGGGGCAGGCAGTGGCTCTGAAATCAAATCCTACCTCAAAAGTGGCAACTTGTGAGAAAGTGTTTCACAAAAAAGTTGTGGACCGGGCACCACACGGGTGCTGGTTTTCTCGCTGGTTTCAAGATTGCCCACTGACCGGTGCGCCAAATTCCTCAATCAGGGAAATTTGCCCACTTCTTCTTGCACCTGGGTGTGAGGATTGAAGCCGAACCAAAAATTGAGAATACATATCACCCGCTCGACACCTTCAGCCCAACCGTTGCCTCCCTTATTTTTATCAGGTTTGGAACATTGATTGCTCTATAATAGGATAGATGAACCTCCTGTTTTCCTTTCAATGCGGATATCCTGAAATTTGCGTGCCAGATTGTGAGAAATACAATTCAACGCTGTGTTTCTTGTGGCGCAAGACTTGTGTGACCCATGCGAATATTACTGGTTGAAGATGATCCACAGGTTGCTCGGTTCGTAGCCAAGGGGCTGCGTGAGCAGGCATATGCCGTGGATGTGGCCAATGATGGCGAAACGGCCTTATACCAGGCTGCCATCAATCAATATGACCTCATCATTCTGGATGTGCTGATTCCGGTAAAAAACGGATTTGAAGTGTGTCAGGACCTTCGCACTCAGGGGGTCCAACTTCCGATTCTGATGTTGACCGCGTGTGATTCTGTCGAAAACCGAATCACCGGGCTTGATTATGGGGCTGACGATTACCTGACGAAGCCATTTGACTTTGGTGAGTTATTGGCCCGTATTCGAGCTTTGTTGCGTCGGCGGGGAAAAACCCAGCCGTTTCAACTGATGATTGCTGACCTGGTGATTGATACCCGTTCACGTACCGCAAAACGAGCCGGTCAGACCCTGGATTTAACAACCAAAGAATTTGCGCTGCTTGAATTTCTGGCACTCAACCATGGCCGGGTGATTGGCCGGGCGGAAATTGCCGAACACGTGTGGGATGAAAATTTCGATCCCTTTTCCAATTTGATCGAAGTATATATCAACCGTCTTCGGCGTAAGGTGGACGATGGGCATTCATTGCACCTGATCCATACCCGGAGGGGCGCCGGGTATATTTTGGAGTGTGACAACCCGACGCCACTGTGACGAAGGAGAATTCCCCGACGTGCTCTATTCTGTGAGATCGCGGCTGACAATCTGGTACCTGGCGGTTCTTGCCGTGGTGCTGGGGGTGTTTGCGATAGTGGTCTATCAAATATTTGTCCACCAGCTCATGCAGCGGGTAGACGCTACGTTGCACGAAACAGCCGTCTCTTTTTCAGACGCGTTTTATCACGAGCTGGCTGAACACCAGCAGATGGGGGTCAAATCAGGAGCTGACGCCATCATCCAGGCCACCCGTGAGTTCCGTTTTCGTGATCGCCAGTTACTGATTCTGGACCCATCCCACACCCTCATTGCCACGTCTCTGGTTCAGCTCTCAGAGCCAGCGACTCTGGCTCAGGCTGATATTGTTCAACCCTATCTTCAGCACCTTGCCCCACAGTTCCTGGCTCAAACTGAACAAGAGAAGTCGGTATTTGACACGTTTCTTTTAAATTCCGCCGATAAAATTCGTGCCCATGGGGTGTTGACACCGGTTGGGGGTGATCAGTACATCGTGATTGTGGTCTTTAACCTCAAGGATTATGACGCCATGCTGCGCCGAATCCAGTCCTCCATCTGGATTGCCGTACTGGCGGCACTGATCATTTCCAGTTTTGGCGGCTATTTCCTGGCCTTGAAAAGTCTATCGCCAGTTCTGGTGATGTCACAGCAGGCTGAGCAGATTGGGGCGACCAACCTGTACGAACGACTCGATATCCTCAATGAACGCGATGAGTTAGGGCAGCTTGCACGAGTGTTTAACCATATGCTGGCTCGATTGCAACGGGCGTTTGATCAGCAACGGCGATTTATGGCTGACGCTTCGCATGAATTGAGAACTCCGGTCGCGATTGTTCGTGGCGAGGCAGAAGTCGCCCTTTCTCAACACGAGCGAACCGAGACTGACTATCGTGAATCACTGGGGATTATCCAGAATGAAGGCCGGCGAATGACCCGGATTGTGGAAGATTTGTTTACACTGGCGCGGGCAGATGCCGGGCAGCATCCGTTGATTATTACTGATTGTTACCTTGATGATCTGGTCGAAGAATGTGTTCAGGCGGTGCGAACGCTGGCCATGCAGCGCAAAATTTCAGTTGTGAATTTGACTCGGATCGAAATTCCATACCAGGGTGACGAGGGGTTGTTACAGCGGATGATTCTCAATTTACTCAACAATGCCATCAAATACACCCAGATTGGGGGCAAGGTTGTAATTTCAGTGCATGAAAGTGAGCATCACTGGATGATTGATATTACCGACAATGGTCCCGGCATTCCTGATGACGCCCAGGAACTGATTTTTGAACGGTTCTATCGGGTCAATAAAGCTGCCTCACGCGCTGATGCGTCAAGCGGTGCCGGGCTGGGGCTTCCTATCGCCCGGTGGATTGCTGAAGCGCATCAGGGAGCACTCCGACTGAAGTCTTCGACGTCCAGCGGAAGTACCTTCACAGTATTCCTTCCCAAGAAAACGGTTCTGGCCACTCCTGGCGCCCGACGTCAAACTGGAAATCTGGTGTGGGTAACGCCCAGCTCAAACCCAGGTTTGTCAGGTGACAAGGTGACAAGTCCAGGCCAGCATTGAGATTCTGTCATCGGGTCACATTCTTCCGATAGCGCCGGCTGAGTGTTAATTCCTGGCCGGTACGAAGCACCAGCCGGACGTCGCCGTGAAAGAGTGGTGACAGCGATTGGATTTCATCCAGGTTGACAATCATTGAGCGATGAATTCGGGCAAAGTGGCGCGGATTTAACTGATTTTCCAGTTGACTGAGGTTTTCACGAATCAGGTACGATTGCTTTTTGGTGTGCAGCCTGACGTAGTGGTCTTCCGATTCGATCCAGTCAATTTCTTTCACTTTCACAAAAAAACTCAACTCACTGGTCTTGACCAGTATCTGGTCCAGGTATTTCGGAGATTTGGGGGCGATATTTTCAAGCCGGTCCAGGATCCGGTGGAGCAAGCTGGCTTCCTGTGCCGTTTGCAGTTGCGTGTGTGCCCGGTTGAGGGCCTGATCAAAATGTCGCCGGTCAACTGGCTTGAGGAGAAAGGCCGCCGCACTCAGTTCAAAGGCTTCCAAAGCTTCCTGACTTGTTTGGGCCAGGGCAATCAAGACTGGTTGCTGACGGTGAGGGTTGATTTCTTTGAATTCCCGACCGGCGCCGTTTAACGTTCCAACATCAACCACACATATTTCCGGATGGGTATCTTCGATGGCCTTGGCTGCGCCCCAGGTGGTGGAGCATTCAGCCGTCAATTCAAATCCGGTTCGATACTCAAGCCAGGTCCGCACCTGGGACCGGGTGCCGGAATCAGCATCAACCACCAGAATCCGAACGGGTCGAGGCGCCTCCGGCTGGGGAATTGCCCGCACCCCGGCAAGAAGCGAAACGTTAGACTCAACAGGCGAACTATGGCTCAGATTGGATTCTGCAAACATATACGTTGACTCAACTTATGGCTTGGTGCTTAGAGGGGAGGAAAGCTCAATGCTTTTACCCATTCAGGTGGTTGCTGACGCATTCCTTTGATTCAAGAATGCCAAAACTTTCCGGTTCTTCCGGTTCTCTTCGTTTTGACGACCTGATTTCCTCACTCTTTTACTTTCTGACTACTCGCTACTCACTCTTTCAGGGATGTTTGTGGCGGGAGTGCCCTGGTGTTGTTGATTCCAGGTGCTTCCTGTAGGCTTCCAAAATTGACAAAACTCCAGGCGCGTGGATAGATGCAGAAAGCCGCACTCCCACAATCAACAGCGCCAGAGTACTGTTAACCCAGGCTTTCTGTCGTTGAAGGTAAATTATTTTTTCTTATTAAATCTTATCGCTGACCCTGTGTATGCCGGTGGCACCGCCTCGTTTTTACGAAATTGATGACCTGCGAATTGATACCGTGCGGCGCGTTGTGGAACGTGCGGGCATGCTCTTGCCAATTTCCCCAAAGGCATTTGATGTGTTGCTGGTCCTGGTTGAAAAAGCTGGTGAAGTGATTTCCAAAGATGAGTTGTTGACCCTGGTTTGGCCCGATACGGTGGTTGAAGAAGCCAATCTCACCCAAAAGATCTTTCATTTGCGCCGGGTGCTGGGGGAAAAACGAACCGACCACCGGTATCTGGTGACGGTGCCTGGGCGCGGCTATCGCTTTGTGGCGTCAGTAAAACCCACTGCTGAATCAGCGACTTCAACCACGACAGAACCGGCTTCAGTCACCGGTGTGGCCGAGATGAGTGCCCCCACCTTACCCGCGCTGGCGGTCCTCCCCTTCACCCCACTGACACAAAATGGTCCAGAAGACCTGCTCGCGGTTGGGATTGCCGATGCCTTGATTGGAAAACTTCTGACGACCCAGAAGTTAATTGTGCGACCAACATCGGCGGTGCTGACCTACCGAAACAGCCTGAAGTTGCCAGGTGTCATCGGGCACGAATTACAGGTGACTCAACTGTTGACTGGTACCATTCAATTACTTGAAAACCAGATCCGATTGATGGTGCAGCTCATCAATGTCTCAACCGGCGCAACCGTGTGGGCCCATCCCGTCAATGCCCAAATCGGTCATTTGTTTGCCGTTCAGGATTCATTGGCGGCACATCTGGCTGAGGTGTTGTCGTTGAAGCTCACCCAGGATGAAGCTCAGCAAATGGCCAAAAGCTATACTTTGAATCTTGCCGCCTATGAGCAGTATCTGAGAGGAAAGTTTTTCTGGAATAAACGAACCCATGTCGGGCTGGTCAATGGCGCAGAGTGTTTTCAACGGGCGCTGGAAATTGATCCGACCTATGCCCTGGCCCTGATTGGATTGGCCAACAGCTATTTGATTATGGGAGAGTATCTCTTTCTCCCACCTCAGGTTGCATTTCCCAAAGCCCGTCAATATGCCCTCACGGCACTTGAACTTGACCCGCATTTAAGCACGGCCCACGGCATCCTGGCAGAAATAAGCATGTTTGCGGATTGGGATCTGACCGAAGCCGAACGCGAATACAGGGCCGCATTGACCCTCAACCCAAATGATGCCGAAACCCGACACAACTATATGTGGCTGCTCTCGGTTTGTGGTCGCTATCCAGAAGCCGTGGCTGAAATCAAAGCCGCTCATCGGCTTGACCCGGTGAGCTTGATCATCAATACCGGGTTGGGGATCCCCCATTACTTTGCCGGGCAGTATGAACTGGCCCTCGCGGCCTATACCGAGGCACTCAAACTTGATCCCATTTTTATGCCGACTCAGTACTATTTGGGCCAGGTTCTGACCAAATTGGGGCGCTATGAAGAGGCATTCCAGGCCTTTCGAACAGTTCTTCACCATGAACGGAAACCACAAACGCTGAGTTGTTTTGCCTTTGCACTTGCCCAATCAGGAAATAGACCGGCGGCTGAGAAACTGTTTGCCGAACTCAAACAGGGCGCCGAAAATGGATATGTGTCACCCGTCAATCTGGCCCTGGTTTATACCGGGTTCAATGAGTTTGACCGGGCGCTGGACTGTCTGGCACGAGGTGTCGAAGAACAGGCCGCCTGGATGCCACTGGTGTCGGCTGAACCATTGTTTGAATCGTTGAGGATGGACCCACGGTTTGAACGGTTTCGAGTTCAACCATCGAGTCTTTTCCAGAGAAAGGAACGCTGATGCCCAGGCGGAAACTGGTCCAACTGGCCAAAGAGTTCATACCCAAGTGACTGGTAGAACCTGAGTGCCTCGGGACTGAAGGTGTCAACATAACCGCCAACACATCCCCGTTGACGGGCTTCGTCTTCGGCACGTGCCATCAGGTGACGGCCCAGATGCAATTTCCGGTGGGTTGGTGCAACCCATAAATGACTGATATACAGCCAGTTCCAGTGTGAACTCCCCCGCAGCCCCGCCACCAGCTTTCCATCTGGGTCAGAAATACTCAACACCAGTGGCTGCCGATTGGGTGGACCAAATTCCGCCAGATTATGGTCACTGAGTGCCCGATGAATGGCCTGTGCCGGAGGGCAATCATCAACATCAAACAACTCAATTTCAAATTCAAATGGGGTATCAGCGCTCACAAGGGTTCCTCCGTTTGGAACAGGTGGATGTTATGGTCGGTGGGCAATGGTTGAGGGTGTACTTTCTCCGGAATAATTCTGAGCAAGGCCGTCCGTCTTAAACTCCTGACTGGCAGCTTCCGGCAGTGATTCCAACCCCGAAAGTGACGATGAATTCAGAAGCGCCAGGAACTTGCGAACCCCAAGCGGCTCATTTCCATTGCCATGCACCAGCAAAAGACTGCCAGGCTGGGCCGATTGGCCTTTGGCCAGCCAGGCATTGCTTCCAATTGGTACCAGCGAGTATTCGCAAAGCATTTCAACCAGATGTTGGTCTGAGACCAGCCCAGGGAATCTAAAAAAAACCGAAGGTGTGATTCCGTGCTCAATGAGGGACTTTTCCAACTCAAGAATTTCCTGATTTAAGTCAGTATGCGGCATGAGCAAAAAGTTACTCTGCAACGGGGCATGTTCCTGGACGTGATGATGGAAGGAATGATTGGCCCAGGTAATATCGAGTTTCCGTTCATAAACCATTTGCTTGAGCCATTGCAGTTCGGCGGGGTGATGCTTGATCCACAATCCAGCAATACAGACGGTCACGGGGATTGGGTGTGGCAATGGACAGGCAATCAATTTCTCGAACAGCTCGCGTTCAAAAGACTTTGGCGTAGGACATAAGTCAACGGTGAGCACGGGATACCGGCTGACTTTCGACAGAGCCTGCAACCCATCATTTTGGAGCGGAAACGGAGGTGTCGTCGCCGTTGAAAGAAGCTGACCAAATGACGTTTTGGCGAAATCTCCAAAGGCACAGGGTTCGGTCCGCAGATACTCAGCTTTGATAATCTGGGTGTGAAGGGTATTGAAATCAACCGTGAGCAGATACTCCTGGCGGCCACAGTGAAAGCTCCGAATGGCAATCAACGGCGCCAGGACATCATCTTGTGCATACCAGCATTTGAGCCGAACCACCCGATACTCAGCAATTTGGGTTGTCCCCTCAATCAACTGATTGTTTTCAGGAAATAACGCTGCGTGGGCTGGAATCGGGCGGGTTTCTGCTTCATGCAATGGCGTTTCCTGCTGGCAGCCTGCTGCCGCCATCACCAGCAGAATCAGGATCAATAAGGAAATTGAGCGCAATATCATCAGGTTCTTTCTGATTATAAAGAGTGAATTCGAAATAATATCAAAAAGGAGAGCAATTTGTATTCCGAACCGTTCACAAGATCCCTATCGGCTCAGAGAGCTGGAATTTTGGATTTTCAGCTCCCACGTGATGGGGTAAGTTGGCGCGTGGGGGAACAAAAATGCCTCACACACTGATGAATTCATTCTGGTTTTCTCAAACAAAGGACAAAAAGAAAGGTACCCGATGAAAGTTTTTATTGTTCATGCCCATCACGAGCCACAGAGTTTTAATGGTGCGCTCACGCGACTCGCCCAGCAGGTTCTGACTGAAGCTGGTCACGAGGTCCAGGTTTCTGACTTATATGCCATGAAGTTTGACCCGGTGTCTGACCGGCGGAATTTTACCACCGTTAAAGATGCCAGCTTTCTCAACCAGCAGGCTGAAGAACAGTTTGCCACTGACAACCATAGTTTTGCCCCCGAGATCGAAGCTGAACTCCAAAAGCTCGAATGGTGCGACGTGCTGATCTTTCAATTTCCACTCTGGTGGTTTGGGATGCCGGGCGTTCTCAAAGGCTGGATTGACAAGGTCCTTGCCTTTGGCCGGGTGTATGGTGGCGGAAAATGGTACGAAAACGGAATTGGCAAGGGGAAACGCGCCCTGGTTTCAATGACCACTGGCGGGCCGGAGGCAATGTACAGCGGATTTGGGTTGAATCCGAAAATGACGGATTTGTTGATCCCGATTCACCATGGCGTGTTCTGGTTTAACGGGTTTCAACCACTCCCGCCATTTATTGCCTGGAGTGCCCGGCGCGTGAGCCAGGAACAGCGAACAGCGTATCTGGAGCAATATCGCAACCGGCTCCTCACGCTCGATACCGTCGAACCCATCTATCACTTTCCAACCACTGAATTTGATAATTCGTTCATGGATCCACATCAGCGCTTTATGGTGAGCTGGACGCGCACCACTGAACCCGACGACCAGTTTTACACACTGGTGGCTGCCGAGCGCGAAGCCCTGAACCACCTCAAAAATACCGGAAAATATCTCTCAGGATGGATTGCGGAAGACCGGTCACGCGGATGGTTGATGATGCGTGAAACCTCAGAAGCGGCTCTGCGCGAGCATTTAGAACGCTTGCCACTGGCGCCATATTTACATTAGACATTATCGGAGTTAGGTGTTTACGAAAAAGGAAAACAACTCAAGGGG
>DAOQNB010000139.1:0-9569 GCA_035335845.1 Acidobacteriota bacterium
AGGCGTGAGGGCAAAGACATACAAAACCTGATGCTGGGAAGTCGGTTGGTGACCCAGGGAGCTGCCACCAAGGAAGTGGTCCAACAAACACATCGCCCCGAAATTCTGCACATTGCAACCCACGGCTATTTCCTTGAAGCTACGACCAGAGACCGATCTGAAGCTGGGACTCGGGTTCTGGAACGGTTTGAATTTCAGGAAGAAAACCCGATCACCATTCAAAATCCGTTGCTGCGATCCTGGCTTTTTTTTGCTGGGGCAAACCGTGAAGAAAGCACCGAAAAGAGCGCAATCATGACGGCTTTGGAGGCATCTCAGCTTGATTTATGGGGGACCAAACTGGTCGTCCTTTCAGCCTGCGACACAGGGGTGGGGGAGGTCAAAAACGGGAATGGTGTCTATGGCCTGCGGCGGGCGCTGGTACTGGCTGGGAGCGAATCCCAAATGATGAGCCTGTGGTCAGTGTCGGATGTTGGGACGCGGGAATTGATGGTGGAGTACTACACCCGACTCAAAGCCGGGGAAGGACGTTCCGAAGCGCTTCGGAACACCCAGCTCAAAATGCTCAAAGATCCCCGGCGGCAGCATCCGTTTTACTGGGCCAGCTTTATTCAGTCAGGGGAATGGAAAAAACTTTAGGGCAGAAGACATCGGGCTGAGGGCTTGGGGCTGAAAAAACCAGGGCAGAAGACATCGGGCTGAGGGCTTGGGGCTGAAGAAATTGGACTGAGCGCCAGGATAAGAGGTTGCGTCCTGAAGGTAGCGATAGTAATACCACTTTGGAATGAAGCCATCGTATTACGAGAAGGCTAAATTGTTGAAAGAATTGTATTTCCCTTAGCCCTTAGCCCGATACCCTCAGCCCAAATTGGTATAAGTACCCTGTCATCAGTTTCCTGAGAGATTGGGTTTGGTAAGTGCTTGATTTTTTTCTGTGTTTTCCGTGTTTTCCGTGGTTAAAATGCCTGAAAATTCTCAGTAAGGTATTTGTAAGGCCGGAAAAAAATCAGAGAGAGGTGGGCAATGATGAAAAAAATCAGGGCAATCAGTGTATTGAGTTTCGCGAGTTGTCTCCTCATCCAGACTGTTTTCTGGCCGTCAGAGACCGGGGCAACCTTCACGGCAATGGCAACGCACGGGATACAAGCCCGGAACCCGGAACCCGGAACCCAGAACCCGAGTAGCCACTCCCTGAATCCGGGAGAAAAGCATACCTATCCACTCAAGCTCAAACCCAGAAGTTTTCTGAAAGTAACCCTTGAGCAAAAAGGAATTGATGTGGTGCTGCGGCTGGTCGGACCAGATGGAAAAAAGCTCTGTGAAGAGAATGAATCCACCGGCAGATATGACACAGAAAAATTTTCGCGGATTTTCGATCAGGCTGGACGGTACATCCTCGAAGTCGAATCACTCAATAAAACCGATCTTCCTGGTCGCTATGAAGTCAAAATTGAAGGCATGCGGGTGGCCACAGATCAGGATCGGGCCCAGGTTGAAATTGAACAACTGATCGCCGATGCCGGGAAGCTCCGCAGGGGTGGAAAGTATACGGAAGCAGTCCCTCTGATTGAAAAAGCATTGAGCCAGAGCGAAAAAATCTTTGGACCTGAGCACCCACTTGTGGGGGAGTCGTTGATTGAAAGAGGCGTCCTCCATTATGAGCAGGGAACCTATGCTGAGGCCAAGGGTTGTTATGACCGGGCCAGGGCAATCAAAGAAAAAGAATTTGGCAAAGAACACCGCTCGATTGCCAGTCTGCTCAATAATTTGGCCAGTACCGCGCTGATGAGTGGTCAGTATGAAGTGGCGGAATCCCTGTTTGTACAGTGTCGCACAATGCAGGAGAAAACCCTGGGCCCCGAATGTCCCGAGGTTGCCAGCACTTTGAATAATCTGGCGGCGCTCTACTGGAGAAAAGGGAATTTTGCCAAAGCAGAGTCTCTCTTACAGCAAGCCCTGTCGCTCAAGGAAAAATTGTATGGCCCCGACCACGAGGAAACGGGTTTTAGTTTAAACAGCCTGGCGGTTATGTATTACATTCGGGGTAACGTTGGGAAAGCTGAACCTTTGTTTGTCCGCGCTCTGGCAATTCAGGAGAAAACACTTGGGCCAGATCATCCGTCACTTGCGACAACACTCAACAATCTGGGGACTCTGTATCAGCGAAAAAAAGAGTATGAGACGGCTGAAGCCTATTTGCTCCGGGCGCTGGACATTCGGCGGAAAACATTAGGAGTCAATCACACCGAGGTTGGAATATCACTCAACAATCTGGCGGTTCTGTATCGAGAGACAACGAACTATACTCAGGCCATGAACTATTATCTTGAGGCCATTAGGGTACAGGAAAAAGCACTTGG
Source organism: Acidobacteriota bacterium (assembly GCA_035335845.1). Lineage (GTDB taxonomy): Bacteria > Acidobacteriota > Blastocatellia > Chloracidobacteriales > Chloracidobacteriaceae > JACQXX01. The sequence goes on from DAOQNB010000139.1 coordinate 2,361, forward strand.
GGCCACTCATCCTGAAGTTGCCAAACCCCTGGCCGGTTTAGCTGTGATGTATCAGCAACGGGGCGAATACGCCAAAGCCTTGCCGCTCCTGGAAAGGTCACTGGCCATCATCGAACAAAAATTTGGACCTGATCATCCAGATGTGACCACTGGTCTGAACAATCTGGCTGTGTACTACCAGGACGTAGGCGATTTTGTCCGGGCAGAAACGCTCTATCGCCGCTCCCTTGCGATCCGTGAAAAAGCACTGGGTCTGAATCATTCAAATACCGCCTTGAGCCTGACCAATCTGGCAGTTTTGCTCCATGCCAGAGGCAATTTCAAAGAAGCCGAAACAGTACACCGTCAGGCACTGGTCATTCGTGAAAAAATATTTGGATCAGATCACCCCGAGGTCGCCAGTAGCCTTGGCAATCTGGCGGCACTTTTGAAAGATACCGGCGACTATGCGGCATCACTGTTGCTTCAGGAGCGGGCGCTGGCGATATGGGAAAAAACGATGGGGCCAGATCACCCAAACGTGGGGTTATGCCTGCATAATCTGGGAGGACTCTATTATGAATTGGGAGATCGGAAAAAAGCGGTAGACTTCCACCTGCGGGCGCTGGCGGTATTTGAGAAAAAACTTGACCCGGTACATCGGCACATCACGCAAACGTTGATCAGTTTGGGGGCTACCTACAATCAGGCCGGAGATTTCGATCAAGCCGAACAATACTTCAAACGGGCGCTGGCAAACCTCGAAAAGACGGCTCTTTCAGATAACCCATTGATGATAAATTGTTTAAACAATCTGGCCACCTTGTACAAACGCAAAGGCGAACTGCCCAACGCGACCGCTTGTTTTCAACGTGCGCTGGCAATGGCCGAAAAGCAGGTTGGACGCCAGCACCCAGGTACGGCCACGATTTTGAGTAACCTGGGTGTTTTATCGTTTGATGCCAGGGACTTTGGTCAGGCTGAGCGGCTTCATCAAGAATCACTGACTATTCGGGAGCACCTGCTTGGGCCGGACCACTCAGATGTGGTCAACACCCTGGATCATCTCACCAGTTTGTATCAGCTTCGTGGTGACCTTGATTTGGCGATCAGATACCGAATCCAGTGCAACGAAGCTGCCGAGCGGAATATCGCCCGGAACTTAAACTCGGGGTCTGAGCGACAAAAAATGATCTTTCTCCAAAAAACAGCCCATTTTCTGCATCAGACCATTTCTTTGCACCAACACGAGGCCGTCCAGAACCAGGTGGCCGCCAATGTGGCGCTGACCGAGATTGTGCGCCGGAAAGGTCGGGCTCTGGATGCCATGACCAGCACCATTGCCACGCTCCGAAGCCAGAGCGATAGCGAAACTCAGCGGTTGCTGGATGAATATGCAGCACTGGTCAGCCAGATTTCCACGTTGACGCTTAGTGAAGCAAAGGGGAAGCCATTCAATAACTTGCAGGATTTCCTCAAGGACCTCAACCGTCGCCAGGAAACACTGGAAATTGAACTCAGCCGACGTAGCGCCGAGTTTAAAGCTCAAACTTTCCCAGTCACGCTCGAAGCAATCCAAAAGCTGATTCCACCTGATGCCGTGCTGATTGAATTTGCGGTCTATTATCCGTGGAATGTTCCTCTCCAAAAATATGACAAACTCCGGTATGTAGCCTATACCCTGACCCAGGATGGTGCCATTCAGAGCGCTGATTTAGGTGAAGCTGAGCCGATAGATGCTGCTATTTCCGAGTTCAGAAAGGTTTTGGGTACTTCCCATGTTGTTCTTGGGACCAACCGGGATTTGGGCCAGCCCCTGACTCAAAAAACGAAGGTGCCGACCGTTCTGGCCCAGGCTCGGAGAGTTGACCAGTTGGTGATGTCACCGGTTCGGAAATTGATTGGCACCGCCAGGCATCTCCTGATTTCACCAGATGGGGCCCTGAATCTGATTCCATTTTCAGCGCTGGTCACCGAAAAAGGAAAATATCTGGTTGAAGAGCATTTGATTACCTACCTGACCAGCGGTCGTGATTTACTGCGCCTGCAGGTCAAAATCCCTACACACCAATCGGCGCTGGTTGTGGCCGACCCCGATTATGCTGAAGGTCAGGGCCCGATACTGGCTGGTCGAGCCATGAAACCACTGACGCCGTTGCCTGGAACCGGGCGTGAAGGCAAAGACATTCAGCCCCTCATTCAGGGAAGCCGGCTGGTACTGCAGACTGAAGCCACCAAAGAAGTCGTGCAAAAAACGCGCCGGCCAGAAATCCTGCATATTGCAACCCATGGGTATTTCCTTGAAGATACGGCCAGAGACCGATCTGAAGCCGGGACTCGGGTTCTGGAACGGGTTGAATTTCAGGAAGAGAAACCAATCACCATTCAAAATCCGCTGCTGCGTTCCTGGCTCTTCTTTGCCGGTGCCAACCGCGACCAGGCTGCCGAAAGAAGCGGAATTATGACCGCGTTGGAAGCTTCACAACTTGATTTATGGGGGACAAAACTGGTGGTCCTTTCAGCCTGTGAAACCGGAGTGGGTGAAATCAGAAATGGGGATGGTGTTTTTGGCTTGCGCCGGGCACTGGTACTGGCCGGGAGCGAGTCGCAAATGATGAGTCTATGGTCGGTATCAGATATCGCAACGCGGGAATTGATGGTTGAGTACTACGCCCGACTCAAAGCCGGGGAAGGCCGCTCTGAAGCGCTGAGAAATGCCCAGCTCAAAATGCTCAAAGACGTGCGGCGACGACATCCTTTTTACTGGGCAAGCTTTATTCAATCTGGGGAATGGAAAAAGCTTTAGGGCTGAAGAAGTAGGGCCTGGGGCTGAAAAAACCAGGGCAGAAGACATCGGGCTGAGGGCTTGGGGCAGAAGACATCGGGTTTAATCCCCTGAGCCCGTTGTCTTCAGCCCCAGGCCCTGAGCCCTAAAACGAGGTATGGTCAATGAGGAAAATGATCCGAGCGGTGATGGCGGCAAGTTGTATGAGTTTGTGGTTGATCCAGGCCGTTTATCTGCCGTCAGTTACCAGAGCGGGCTTTAAGGCGATAGCACCTGGTCCAACACCAACCCGGAACCCGGAACCCGGAACCCGGAACCCGGTCTTCCAGATCCTGGCAACTGGTCAGACACTGGAACGCGAATTCAAAGGCGGGGAAACCCACGTTTATCCATTGAAGCTGAAAGCCGGTTTTTTTCTTGAGGTTGAGATTCAACAGCAAGGAATCAATGTCGTGGTTCGGCTGATTGGGCCGGATGGGAAACCCGCCGGTGAAGCCAATAAATCCGCTGGAACAAAAGGCCCCGAGTCGTTGATGTTGATCGCTGGAGCATCTGGCACCTATCGGCTTGAAGTTAAGCCGGTTGAAGAAACTGCGCTTGTCGGAAAGTATGCGATCAAACTCGAAGCACTCCGGGCGGCCACTGCCCAGGATCAGGCCCAGGTTGAGATCAATGACCGGATTACTCAGGCTGAAACGCTCCTCGATGATGAAAAATTTGATGAAGCTCTGGTCGTGGCCCAGTCGGCAACTGAGAAAGCCGGGCAGGTTTTCGGCGCCGAATCAGTTCAAGCGGCCACCTGTCTCAACTCACTGGCGATTTCGCACTGGTTTAAAGGAGATACCGCAACCGCCGAGAGACTTTTTCAACAGTGTCTGGCCATCCGTGAGAAGCTTCGAGGGCCTGAGCATCTGGAAATTGCTGAAAGTCTCAGTAATTTGGGCTCACTCTACCGAACCCTGAAAAAGACTGAGCCGGCTCAGCTTCTCCTGGAACGCGCGCTGGCGCTGCGTGAAAAATTGTTGGGCGATGATGATCCTGAAGTTGCCGAAACCCGCAACCGGTTAGGGTTAATGTATTCAAGCCAGCGCAACTTTGCCAAAGCTGAGCCATTGCTGGCCAAAAATTTGGCCATCAGTGAAAGGGTATTGGGGCCTGATCACCTGCAAACCGCTACCTATCTCAATAATCTGGCTCAGTTGTACCAGTTCAAAGGTGAATACCAGCGGGCGGAACCGCTCTATCAGCGGGCAATTGCGAATCGAGAAAAAGATCTAGGACCAGATCATCTGGAAGTTGCGACCACCCTCAACAATCTGGCTTATATGTATCTCAACGCCTATGAGTTTACAAAAGCCGATCCGCTCTTACAGCGGGCGCTGGCGATTCGGGAGAAAAAACTGGGTCCAGAACATCCAGACACGATCATTATCCTGGCCAATCTGGCCATTGTTGCCTGGGGACTCGGTGACTATGCACAGGCTGAAACACGGTTCAAACGGTGCCTTGCTATTCAGGAAAAGAGACTTGGGCCAACCAATCCAGGCGTGATCTCAATTATCAATAATTTAGGAATGGTCTATAAAGGCAAAGGTGATTTTGCGAGTGCCGAGAAGTGCTATCAACAAGCTCTGGACATCAAGGAAAAAATTTTGCCGTCTACTCACCCTGATCTTGGGAAGGCTTATAACAATTTGGCACTGCTCTATCTTGAACGAGGCGAGTATTCCAGAGCAGAAGTTCTGTTTTTACGTGGATTGGCTATTCAAGAAAAAGCACTTGGACCCAATCATCCCGATCTTGGTCAAACGTTGAACAATCTGGCGGGGCTCTACAAAGGGAAAGGTGATTTTGCGAGCGCCGAGCCGTTGTACCACCGGGTGTTGGAGATCAATGAGAAGGCGCTTGGGTTAGAAAATACCAATGTTGCCACCAGTCTCAATAACCTGGCAGTGCTCTATGATGAAATCGGTGAGTATGAAAGGGGTGAATCTTATTTCAACCGGGCACTGGCCATTTGGGAAAAAGTTCTGGGGCCTGAGCATCCGAATGTGGGTATTGGTCTCTACAGTCTGGCGAGCCATTATCAACAGGAAGGTGATCTGGAGCAGGCGGAAACGACATACCACCGCAGTTTGACCATTCTTGAAAAATCACTCGGACCAGATCACATCGAAGTTGCCACCGCACTTGGCAATCTAGGAGAGCTATACCAAAAGAAAATGAACCTGAATCAGGCCGAGGCGCTTTTTCAGCGGTCACTCGGAATTGTGAAGAAAAACTTTGGGCCGGATCATCTCAAGATGACCCAGGTCCTGTCGCACCTGGCCAGTATTGCCTGGGTCAATGGAAAGAAAGGAGAAGCGCTCCGGTATTTGATCCAGGTCAATGAAATAGTTGAGCAAGATTTGCAGCGCAACCTGATTACCGGCTCTGAACGGCAAAAGATTCTCTACTTGAAGAAAACAGCTCCAATTTTAGACTCGATTCTCTCATTCCAGGCTGAGGTTGATTCTCACAATCAAGAGGCACTTCGGGCTGCAATGACGGTCGTGCTTCGGCGCAAAGGCCGGGCGTTAGATGCAATGGCCGAAACGTTTGCTACTTTGCGCCGTCAGAGCGACTCTGAAACTCAGAAACTGCTTGATGACTATGGCAATTTGACCAGCCAGATTTCGACGCTGACTTTGAGGGGGCCAGGGAAAAAGACACTGGAAGCCCATACGGCATATCTTGGGGAACTTGAAGTCCAGAAAGAGAAGCTGGAAAACGATATCAGCCGGCGGAGCGTCGAGTTTGCCGTCCAAACCAGACCCGTGACGGTTGAAGCCGTGCAGCAACTCATTCCAGCCGACACGGCACTGGTGGAATTTGCCGCCTATCGTCTGTATGACGCCAGGACCCAAACCTATGGCGCAATGCATTACGGTGTCTATGTGTTAACCAGCCAGGGCGTGATCAAGAGTGCCGATTTAGGGGAAACTGAACCAATAGATGGCACGATTGCTCAATTGCGGCAGGCGTTGCGTACTTCAAAAATGACGCCTGGCGAGCGGCGGAATTTGGTCAAAATGACTGGCACTCCTCAGAATTCAGAGACGGTGATGGTCAAGGCCCGAGTCGTTGACCAGTTGGTGATGGCACCGGTTCGCAAGCTGATTGGCGACCAAACCCGGTTGCTGATTTCACCAGATGGAGACCTGAATCTGATTCCATTTGCTGCGCTGGTGACCGACCAGGGGAAATTTCTGGTCGAAGACTACTTGATGACCTATCTAACCAGCGGACGCGATTTGCTGCGATTGCAGACAACGCTTCCTTCCCAGCAACCCCCACTCGTCGTGGCCAATCCGGATTATGCCGCCGGAACCGGACCCAAGGTGGCTGGCCAGTCGGTCAATCCATTAGCGCCGCTGCCTGGGACTGGCCGGGAAGGTCTGGCAATCCAGAAATTGTTTACCGATGCCCGGCTGGTGCTCCAGGCTGATGCCACCAAAGATGTCGTCAAAAATGTGCATCGTCCCGAACTGTTGCATATCGCTACCCATGGCTATTTTCTCAAGGATATTCAAAAAACAATCTCCGGCGAGGATGAACGGGGTATCGAACAAAATCGCTCGCTCGTCCTTGGAAACCTGAGTCTTGAGAACCCACTGCTCCGGTCGTGTTTGTTTTTTGCGGGTGCCAATCGTAGCGGGGAAACCAACAATGGCATTTTGACAGCTCTGGAAGTGGCGCAGCTTGATTTATGGGGCACCAAACTGGTGGTGCTTTCAGCCTGCGACACCGGTGTGGGCGAAGTCAAAACCGGTGATGGCGTCTATGGAATGCGCCGGGCCCTGGTGCTGTCTGGAAGTGCCGCGCAAATGATCAGTCTCTGGCCAGTCTCTGATCTTGGAACCCGAGAATTGATGGCTGAATATTACAAACGGTTGAAGGCCGGGGAAGGCCGTTCCGAAGCGCTGCGCAACACCCAACTCAAGATGCTCAAAGATCCGAAACGGCGGCATCCATTTTACTGGGCAAGCTTTATTCAATCGGGTGAATGGAAAAAACTTTAGGACTGAAGAAAATGGGCTGAAGAAATTGGACTGAGCATCAGGATAAGGATTTTAGGCCCGTAGGGTCGTTGTCGGGTAGCCGTGGTGCGAAGCTCACGGAGCCGTGAATAGAAAAATTATTCGAGGGGCGGCTTGACGCCGCGTTTGTTTCCTCCTGAAAGGAATACCCAATGTCTGTCAATAAAGTACTCGCCATGGTTGTTGTTTTGGTGATCGGTAGTCTCATCATTCCTGCTGTTGCTTCGAGTTCCGCGAAAATGACCCGGCACAAAATGGTCACCTGTCAGAACCAGGAACTCAAACCGCCAATCTCAATGAAGCACGAACTCAAGGGCGGCGAAAAACACACCTTTTCACTCACTCTCAAAGCCAAAGATTTGCTGA
>DAOQNB010000140.1:0-9531 GCA_035335845.1 Acidobacteriota bacterium
TAAGCTCCGGCTACCCAGCCGTCTTTTTTCAATACTACAACCTGTCTCCACTGCCATCCTTCCAGTTTGCGGAAGCTGTCTTTGTTTTATACCCTTTATTCTAATTCGCTTGCGGGATTACACTAATGAGGCAATGCCCCACTCCCTTTCAAAGAAACACTCTTGGTGAGATTTTAGACCAGGCTTGAGCCAATTCAGGGAGACACCAGCGGAACCCTATTCACTCACGCTAAACTGAAAATCAGTTTCTTCACCGTCTACGTCAACCGAACTGCTGGTCAGGGTCAAAATATATGTATCTGGGGTGAGCACCTGGGCTGAAAGCACGCAAGTCACATACTTCCCTGAGCCTGAAGTTTGGGCTTCCAGGTTTGTGGTTGACCAGACATAAGAGTTAGTCGTTTTGCCCTCTGTCGTGGCCAGCCGGGCCGAAAATGACGTGGCTTTCATTTGCGACGGGAGCGTTAACTTTAACACCACGGTGGCTTTAGGGTTTTTGATCGCGATTTGTTGTTCTGGCCCTTCACCCCGCAGCGTCCCGGCTTTCAACACAAACGAAATAACCGCTTCTGTCACGCGTTGAACCACGGCTGGTTTGATGGTATTCAACTTCTGTTCTAACTGGACATTCAATGATCGTGACTGGGCCAGTTCCTGGGTCAGTCGCTCTGTCTGACTTGTCCGCTCTGCAATTTGGCGGTTTAAGGTTGTGGTTTGCTGCTGGATGGCGGCCTGTTCAGACTGCATATGATCCAGTTCCCGGCGCATTCGGCGATTATCAATCACCACCAGCGTTGAAACGACCAGCAAAACCACCATCGCCGTAGCAAAAGCAAGCTGGGTGAATGGAAATCCAGAAAAGGTAAACCAGCCACGCCAGCGCTGCCACCAGGAACCCGTTTGGGGATTGGCCAGACTTCTGGTTCGGTGCGACCGGGCTTTATCATGGAGCGCTCTGGCAAGCTCAATCCGTTCCCGCCGGTGTGGGTGGGTAAGAAACCGTTGTTCAAACAGGGTGCGTTGAGCGGGCGGCAGATGGTCGGTCACATATTGATCAATCAATTCGTCTTCCGTCACACGCAGGATTTCATAGAGGTCGTCATCCTCAAAGAATCGTTCCTCAAATGCAGTTTGTTCAGATTCAGAGAGTTCCCCAAGCAGGTATTGGACCAGCTCCCTGGAGTTGGGGTCTACAGTGTTCATGATGTTATGCCTCAGTGATTGAGTAACTGGATGTGACGAATACGCGTTAGGGGGAGGACTGTGCACTTAGTTGTGTCCTGAAAGGAATTTTATTACAGCGTTTCCCGGCATTTTCGCACACATGTTTCCAGTTTTTCACGCAAACGCAGCATCCGGATACGCAAATTATTGACCTGAATACCAAATCGCTCAGCCAGCAGTTTCCTCCGTTCGATCCCGGCGCCGCCATCTTCCATATAGTACTCAAGAATCAGTTCCCGCGTTTCTGGCGGAAAAGTCTCAAGACAGTGATCCAGACATTGTAAATAGGCTTCGTGTTCAGATTTTCGTTCCTGCTCAAGTTCAAGTTGATAGGGATCAATGGCTGGCTGTTTGAGTTGGATTTGATCTTCGAGTGATTCGGGTGATTTTTCGATGCGCCGCCAATGTTCTTTGATCAGATTATACGCCACGCTGAAGAAATATTTGGATGGGGTGTCAGTCCGGATAATTTCACCTTCCAGCAACCGTTTCAGCACCCGACTAAAGGTCTCGTCCGCATACTCTTCCGGGTCTAAACAGTTCCGATTGATAAAAAATGAAATCAGTTTTTGACGTAGCACATCATAATTGCGCTCAGCCTGAACCTGGTCTGGTCCAAGCAGACCGAGCAGGCGGGCAAAGGCCTCCTGGCTTGTGATGGGGGTCGGAGATCGCGGCAAACTCTCTTTTTCCATGTGGCCTCAGATTTGTTGAGCGGAAGATTGTCGTATTAGCGCCACTCACCTTGCAGTTGAAAAGCTGCCCACTGGCGCGGTGAATTCCATTGCGGTGTTCGGAGCAACTGTAACTGGGCCTCCCGCAGTGCCTGGGCTGGAGACATCTTTTTTTGGATCATCAGCGTGTAGAAGGTCTTCATCAACGTTGACGTCATCCGGTCATCAACTTTCCAGAGGCTTGAAACTACCCGGCTGGCACCTGCCGTCATAAAAACCCTGGTTAACCCCATCATACCTTCACCACTGATCAATTTTCCAAGACCGCTGTTGCACGCACTTAACACCACCAGTTCAGCATTGAGTTTCAATTTATAAATATCTTGCAAACCTAATAATCCAGGCTGAGTCTGCCCGTTTGAATCAACCAGCGTCAAAATCAATCCTGAAAGCGCTGGCTGCTCAGAGTGAAAAACACCATGGGTCGCAAAATGTACATAGGCATACCGGCTTAAGTTTTCCTTGAACACCATCTCTCGACTGGCTTCGAAATCCAGGTGCTGGATCACATTGGATGGTGAAAACACTTTGGAAATTTCTGAGGCTTCCAGCCGAGTAAAGGAAAGTCGCGCCAGTTGACCATCACGCAGTTGGGAGGTCAGTTCCAGTGGCAGATCAGGTTGGGAAATCAGCCCAGGGGGGCTGGAAGCCGTCGCTACTTTTGACGGCTGCTTACCGGTTGACATTTTGCCAGTTGATACTTTGGCGGCCAGTGCTTTTTTTACACGGCTGTCAGTGGCGGAAAATACCGGGTCCGCCACCACAAATAACGTGGGTGATACCACATTGTGTGGGGCTGCTTTCTGGCGAAGTGCCGCCAGAGTCGAGACCGAGGGCAACTGAGTGAGTTCGTGCTGCTCGATGAGAAACAACGCCTTTTGATCAGCTTGAGCATCTGAGGTTCCAGACATCAGCGGCGACGGGAGCCCTCCAAAAGGAATCAGGTTTAAGATCCCATCGGCAACCACAACCAATCGTTTGTCGCCAAGCTGGTCAGCCAGGGGGCCAAGGATCATCTGGCTCAATTCCTGGGCTGGTTTGATACAATCTGGCGGATTGCCGTCGAGAGGAAGGCTGGATGGAGGTGAAGAACGGCGGGCAGGTTGGGCTTCCGGAGTCCAGGATAACGCCTGGTAAACCTGTTGCGCGGTAGCCTCAATCAGTGTTCGACCAGGAAGCCGATAACTTTTCAAACTGGTGGTGGTAATGGCCCACACATAACTATCAGACGCCCCAAGGCTATAAACCAGCAGGAGGGTCTCTGGATCCAGGTGTTTGTGCTGGATCTCGGTCAATTTCAAGGTTTGAGCCTGGGTAAGTGCCGCATACCTGGGGTTTTTCGCGCGCATTTCAGCTCTAAGATTGTTGAGGTTACGATTCAAATCCTGAATTTCAGCCTCCAGGGTTTTGACCACTTTCGACTTATTGGGATCTGATTTGGCCCCAAACCAGAGATTTACTTTTTGGTTAAAGGTCGCTTGAACGATGTGTTCCTGTTCGAGCAGTTTTGGGTCAACACCTTCCCAAAGATCCACCTCTACTTCCGCAAGCAAATCGAGCAGCGTCCGGGCGCGGGCGCGTTCACTTCCTTCAAATGCCAGAACATCATAGTTTCCCGCTGGATTCTGGGCGTGCAATTTCATCAAGAGTGCGATGTAGGCTTGAAAATACTGCTCATTGTCGTGGAAATAGTTGAGGCGGAAATCCAGACTGCGGACTTGCTGACGTCTCCGCTCAACCAGTTCAATAGTTTTTTCCAGGTGAGCGAGCGCTTCAGAGAGCTTCCCTGAAGCCTGATCAATCTCAGACAAGGTAAAGTACATTTCAGGAAGCCATAATTGATCGTCTTCAGAGCGAATCAATTGCTGGACCTGATTAAAGTAGCTGATAGCCTCTGTTAATTTGTTTTGTTCGTATGAGATCACTGCCAGCGAAGCCAATGTTTCCGCGACACGCAACCGATTTCCAGCCGTTTGAAACAGGGTCAAGGCTTCTTTGAAATACGAAAACGCCTGTGGTATCTCACGGGCATTACTGCTGAGGATCCCAAGGTTATGTAGAAGTTCCGCCTTTTTCATTGGGTTTGGTGGAACCAGTTGATTGACCACTGTCAGAGCCTTTTCCAGGTAGGTGTGAGTCTTCTCTTTCTGGCCGAGGTAATGGGAACATATCCCCAAATTGCTCAATGTGGTCGCCTGTGAAGAAACCTCTCGCAGGGCTTCCTGAATCTTCAAGGCTTCTAGCAGCATCGGTTCCGCACTTTTCGGCTGCCGGAAATAAATCAGGCACAGGCTCAGGTTATTGAGTGTCACCGAAATCTGCAACTCATTTTTCAGTTCGCGCCAGAGCACCAGCGCCTGGGAATAGGCATCGGCGGCTTTTTGAATTTCCGATTGGCCCCAGTACACAGCCCCAATATTGGTGTACAAACCAGCCTTCAACGTCTGGTCAGACAGGTTTTTGGTGAGGGACAGTCCCCGGTTGTAATAGTCCAGCGCTTTCAGATTGTCCCCAAAATCAGCGTTTATCCGGCCAAGATTGTTGAGCGTTTCAACTTCCATTTCCAGTTCACCAGCCGCCTGACAGTGGGAAATCGCTGATTCATATTTGATCAAGGCTGACCGATGTGCTGCTTCGGTGTGTTGAAGACGTAAGGTTTCGGCTTCGGCAATGATTTTTTGGGCCAGCAGGCGTTCGCGGATGCGCGTGGTTTCCTGGGCTGACGCCAGCCGGGCGTCTTTGAGTTCAATCAGGTATTTCCCCGGTGGAACGGCATCGCCAAAGGTTTTCACCGTCACCTGATAATCTCCGGCCAGGGAAGTAACCAGCTCCAATTTCTCTGGCCCCTGGGTTCCATTTGGGCTATCCACTTCAACCAGGAGCGCTCCTTTTGGATCAAAACACTGCACGGCAACATCAATGCCCTGTTGTTCAACCACCAGATGGATATAGTGATTTGCCTTGAGCCTGAGTGTGTACCTGTGGCTGTCACCACTTTTCATATCCCGCCCCACTGGTTTTCCGATTGTCAGTGGCGTGACAAGGTGATCTGGCACAGATGAGGGTTTGGGTGAAGTGGATTGGGCAGGCTCAACCTTCTGGGGAACGTCGGTTGGCCACGGATGACCATTGGCGGAAATAGTACTCAATATCAGAGCCAGAACGAACGAACAGGACAATATCCCTGAGTTCAATGGCCCACAACACGAGAGCACCGAACAAAAGTTTCGCATACAAAAGACCTTGAGGAAGCAATAGTGCGAGAAATCACGGTAATGCCTGCACAATACCAAAAATTCGATTCCAGGAACACCTTGAATCAAATCAGACATGGCTCTTAAACTTCCAAGCCCATAGTGCATCAAAAACGGATGTTCCCTGATCAATTGAGAATAAAAGAGGGTTTGAAATTGAGGGATTATGTTGATTCACGCCCAATCACCACCTCGACGGTGTGAAATCTGTCATCAAACAGATTGTTTTGATCCAACGACGAACCACTGCGCCCGATGTTCGGGCGTGGTGGCATCGCTTTTGATACCGACGGAACCTGTCAAACCTTCGAAGGCCACTCATCGGCAATGGCGTATCACTGAGACGGCGCTTGCGGTTTTTATTTTGCTGACAATAGGGTCAATTGCCATCCCAAACCTGATGGCGGCCAAAAGGCGGAGTCACTCTGAGCACCATGCCTTGAACATGATTCGCCAGATTCATCGAGCGCAGGAGTACTACCAGAAAGCAAAAGGTCAGGGAAATTACACCCCTGACCTGGAAGCGCTTGGCAAACTGGAAATTGATGGAAAACCGGTGTTGTCCCCTGACGTCGTGAACGCTCAGAAACAAAACGTTCACGGCTATCAGCTTGGCCCAATCATTGCGCAACCTCGAATCTCAGGCCGGCCAGCCAGATACCACATCACAGCGTTTCCTTGCTACGAATCAGAACTAAGCCGATGTGGCAGCGACTGTTTTTATATTGACCAGACCGGCATTGTACGGCATTCAGGAAAGCCAAACGTGATCCCAACTGCCTGGAGTGAGCCACTTTTGGATGAATGAAGAAAGGAGAACCAGGAAGTTGTTTCGTTTTTGGAGCTTGGAGCTTGGAAGGCATTGGTTCCAAAGCACTAAGTACCAGGTACTAACCACTAACCACGAACCACTTTCTTCATTCTATTTTCTTTTTTCAGTCAGTATTTTCACCACTGCATCGCGGTTGCGCTCCTGAGCCAGTTGCAGGGCGGTTTTACCACCGAATTGAATGTCAGGGTTGGCACCCGCCTCAAGGAGTTCTTTGACGACTTCTGTATACCCTCGCGAAGCAGCAATGTGCAGGGCCGTTCGGCCATCGGGGTCTTTCTGGTTGATGTCAACGCCATGCTCAAGGAAGAGTTTGACCATCAACGGGTCTCCGCGATCAATCGAGAGCAAGAATGGGGACCAGCCATCCCCATCAAACATGTTCAGATTTGTGCCCCGGTCAATCAAAACTCGGGCGGCATAGAGGTTGCCCCGGTCAATACTGATCATCAGGGCGGTACGCCCACCGGAGTTAACCAAATTTGGATCAGCACGAAATTGAAGCAACAAATCAATCAAATCAATGTTTGATTTTTCAGCCGCCTGCATCAGCGGGGTTCCTCCATAATTATGCTGAGTATTGACCTTCGCCCCCCGGCTTAAAAACAGCTCAACCAGTTCCTCTTTTTCATCTTTGACGACTTGCATCAGCGGTGTCCAGCCAAACTTATTTGGACGATTCACATCTGCCCCGGCATCCAGCAATAATTTGATTAAGGCTGGATCTTCAGTGCCAATGGCTTCGATCAGCGGTGTGGTTTCATACTCACTGAGTAATTGGGTTTTGACGCTGGCATTGGGGTTGGCGCCGACCACCACCAGGGTTTCAACCATGGTTGTCAAATCGCTTCCAGCGGCAAAAATCAATAACCGGTCCCTGGTGGCCATCCATGTAAAAAATAAACCAACCAGACCAACCATCGCGACAACCACTGGTTTGCGGAACATCGAGGTGCGTCGGGTTTCAGTTAACTGGGCATCTTCAGCCCGGATTGACAGTTCAACGCGTTCCCCACCCATCTGGCGCAATTTGGTATAGAGCAGTGCGGCTGCGGTGGCTAAGAATGGCTCAATCAGGCTGATAACCAGCCAGGGAAACAAAACAAACACGGCAGACACAACCACCGATGACGCAACCGCGCCTGGACGACCAATAACGATTTCAAAGTTGGTTTCACCCACCAGGGAAAAAAATACGCCGGACGCCACAAATGCAATGGGGGCAACCAACACGGCAAAAATACCCACCAGCAAATACCGCAGTTGAATGGCAATCATCGCCGGGCGAAACCGGTTGACGAGTTGCGTTGAGCGTTCAAGGGCAAGTTGCCCGGAAATATTTTCGGAACTCACGATGAGGGCAAACAGCGCCGTACACGTCACAGTTCGGATACCGCATCGGAACCCGGTGGCCAGCCCACGGAGAATGGCAATAGCACAGAAAAAGGCCGTGGTAGCCAGTTTTGGCAAAATAGCAAAGAAGTTTTTGATCGTGGATACAATTGATACTGAACGATCTGGCACGGATTGTAATGAGTTGACCACGGGTTGGAAGGCCGCAAAGTTGACGACTCCGGCAAAAAAGACAATGGTGGCCGTCACAATCCAGGAGGTGGAGTGAAAGAATTGTAAGGCCCTCAGAGATCTGGCGCCACCCGGCTGACTCAAGGCCAACCATATCAAAAAGATCAGTCCATTCAACACTGCATAAGGGGCATGAATCACCAGTGAAATCGGAAAAAATGACCAGAAGTTGGTGCGGTATAGATCACCAGCTTCTTTAAAAAGGGGTTCTTCGCCTTCGGCGTTGGCTCGTAAGGCAACGGCAAACGCCTGAGCGCTTGGTGGGCGCTGGGCTGGATCTTTGCGCAACGCCGAGAGCATAACTTCCGCCACGGCGGCGCTCAGACCGGTATTTTTTTCACAAGGGTTAGGCGGTTCATCTTCAATATGCTGCTTCATCAAGAAAGTGAAGTTACCAGTAAACGGTGGTTCACCGGTAAGCATTCGATACAAAATGACCCCCAGGCTGTACAAATCTGAACGGTGGTCAATGGCAATCCCCTGACACTGTTCTGGCGACATATACATTGGTGTTCCCAACACGGTCCCAGCAAAAGTAACCAGATCCGTCTCTTTATTGAGTGCTATCGAAGCCGGTTCCACCGGCAACGGTGTGGAAACCCCATGGTTGGAAGGTGTATCAACTGAACCCAGGCCCATCGTGTCTGACTCAGGGAATTTCAGGGTCGTTGGTTCGTGAAGCGAATCCTGGTTTGACTCACTGAGAGCTGGCCCGTCTGCAGAACGGCCAGGCGTAAATATTTTGCTCGAAAGGTCAATCGTGCTTCCTGACGGAACGGGCCGGGGTGGTGCAGGCGCAGATAAAGAGTTCAACGTCTGCTGGGGAGACGACAGATTCTGCCCAGATGGCGGATGTGAGAATTTCAGGGTTAGTTCAGCCAACTTTGAACCTGCTGGTGAGGCAAACTGACCCGTTTGCTGGTCATCTGGGCCGGAGTTTCCATCGGCACCACGCACCAGTGTTTCATTTGGTGCCAGGCTGCCCTGATAGCGGGTCATTTCCATCAAATATGGAGTGGCTTCTTCAACCTGTCCAACCCACATTTCAGTTTTCTCAGTCACCTGGGGCAGACTTCCTCCCGCGAGTGTATTGTCAACCAGCGACTGGGTTTCAGTGGTGTGGGGGTCTGGTTCGGACGACGGCAGCAGCTCGCGTTCATTGAGCTTGGCAATCCCAAAATCAAGCACTTTGACCAGAAAGCCACCTCGACCATCATCCTGCAGAAAGATGTTTTCAGGCTTCAAATCACGATGGACAATTCCCCGGTGATGGGCTTCCTGGATGGCCAGACAGACCTGTTCGACAATTTCAACCGTGGTTTTGAGCGGGAGCTGGGGATAGGACGCGAGCAATTCGGCCAGGGTTTGTCCTTTGAGATATTCCATGACCAGATAGGCCACCTGCTCTGACCCAATAGCGGCAAACCCAAAATCGGTCACATTGACCACGTGGGGATGGATCAACTGCCCGGAGGCACGAGCTTCGCGCTTAAATCGCTCGACAAATTCAACCTCATTCATAAACCTGGGCATAATAATTTTGAGCGCAACAGGTCGGCGCGTTCCGATGTGGGTGGCCTGGTACACGGCACCCATCCCCCCCTGCCCAAGAATCTTTTGAATCAGATACTTTTTGTCCAACACTTTACCGATGATGTCGACGACGACGGCCATATAAAATCCTAGATTGATGTGAAATTGATGAAGGGGGGAGGATGGAATGAAGAATCAAGAATCAAAAAGCCACTATCTAATTGAACATCAACTAGTTAGCTGCTCTTTGATCCATTCTTCATAAATGAAGAGAGAGCATGCTGAAGCTGATTACTCTTAATTCCTACCCCTGGTTGAATTATTCCCAGTTGCTTACGGGAGATTCGAACAATTTCGATGCCTTGGCCGATTA
>DAOQNB010000141.1:0-9529 GCA_035335845.1 Acidobacteriota bacterium
TCTTGGTTCTTGGTTCTTGGTTCTTGGTTCTTGGTTCTTCGAAGGTATTGATTCCAAATCACTAAGCACCAGGTATTAAGCACCAAGCACCAAGTTCCAAGTACCAAGCACCAAACACCAAGTTCCGAGGCACGTACATTCATCCAGGAGGGAATTTTATGAAACTCTTTACCACATTTTTAGCCATTTCCCTCATCATCAGCACACTCAGCCCAGGCCAACCTTCTGTTTTAGCTCATTCCAACTCACCACATCGCCAAAAAGGTGGATCCATTGAAGATGCCATCATTGATGCGGTTGGCGTCGCCGTTCCACTTGGCAAAGAAGCCGTCCGGTCACTGGTCAAACCAATTCTGGATACCGTCACCATCACGCCTCAACAGGAAATGCAGATCGGCAACCAGTTTTTTCAAAATATTAAGAAAAAACTTGGGTCAAAGCTTGATCGAGATCAACGCGAAGTGGCCTACGTGACCTCGATTGGCAATGTGCTCGCGACCAATGTCAAACGCAAAGGCATTAAGTACAAATTTCATGTGGTTGAAGACCGTCTCCCCAATGCCTTTGCCATCGCCGGGGGACACGTTTTTATCTATCGTGGATTACTTGAAACGGTGATTGAAAACGAAGCCCAACTGGCGGCAGTGATTGGACATGAAATTTCACATGTGGATGCCGAGCATACCGTGGATTTCTACAAGCCAGTGGTGGCAGCTTCACAATTACCGTTTGCTGATGTCTCGGTTCTGATTGCTGCACTTGGGTCAAAACTGCTTACCTTTTCTTATAGCGAAGTTCAGGAAAGCGAAGCTGACAATCTTGGAACGGTTTTGGCTTTCAAAGCCGGGTATGAACCCGCCGAAGGCAAAAATATGCAGCAACGGCTGGGGTCACTCAAATCCACGGGTGCAACTGATCCCTTGACCGGGCTGGCCGATACGGTTTTTCGAACCCACCCTCCGTCACAAAAACGCGCGGCGGCTATTGATGCACTTTCGAAGAAACTTCACACCCAAAAGCCAAACCAGAAGACCTATGTTGGCGAAGCCAATTATCGCCAGCGCATCCCGATGACCCAGAAGATTTTGGAGTGACGGGATCTGGTGCTTAGTACCTGGTGCTTGGTGCTTAGTACCTGGCGCTTAGTGCTTTGGGATCAATACCTACCAAGTACCAAGTACCAAAAACCAGGCACCAAAAACCAAGTACCAAGTACCAAAAACCAGGCACCAAGCACCCTTTCTGAACGACAAATTGCCCTCTCAACTCAATACTTTCAAGGAGTCACATCCTCTTATGCTGACAATTGAACACATTCATGGACGGGAAATTCTTGATTCCCGTGGAAATCCAACGGTTGAAGCCGAAGTCCAGCTTTCAGATGGAACCTGGGGAATGGCCGCCGTGCCGTCGGGGGCTTCGACAGGTGAAAACGAAGCGCTTGAACTCCGGGACGGCGACAAAGGCCGCTACCTTGGAAAAGGGGTCCTCAAAGCCGTTGCCAATGTGAATGAACAAATTGCCAAAGCGCTGTATGGTTTCAACGCTCTGGACCAAATTGGCGTGGATCGAACCATGCTCCAGCTTGACGGAACCAAAACCAAAGCCGTACTTGGCGCCAACGCCATGCTGGCCGTTTCGCTGGCAACCGCCCGGGCAGCAGCCAATGCACTGGAAATTCCACTCTACCGCTATCTTGGTGGCGCCCACGCCCGAACGCTGCCAGTACCCATGATGAACATTCTCAACGGCGGTGCCCACGCCGATAACAATGTTGATTTTCAAGAGTTTATGATTGTCCCAATGGGAGCGTCTTCATTTGCTGAAGCGCTTCGCTGGGGCGCCGAAGTCTTTCATACCCTGAAAGGCGTGCTCAAAAAACGTGGCTATTCAACGGCAGTTGGCGATGAAGGCGGATTTGCTCCGAGCGTCAAATCAAACGTTGAAGCGATTGAAGTCGTCCTTGAAGCCATCACGCAGGCTGGATATAAACCCGGTGACCAGATTTTCATTGCGCTCGACCCGGCAGCGAGCGAGTTTTACATTGATGGCTCATATGTGTTTAAGAAATCAGACGGTTCCAAGAAAACATCCGAGGAAATGGTTGACTACTGGGTTAACTGGGTTGACCAATACCCGATTATTTCCATCGAAGACGGGATGGGTGAAAATGACTGGGATGGCTGGTCACTGATGAGCCAGAAATTGCGTGACCGCATTCAACTGGTTGGTGATGACCTGTTTGTGACCAACGTTGAATACCTGCGCAAAGGGATTGACCTCAATGTGGCCAATTCCATTCTGGTCAAGGTCAATCAAATCGGAACATTGAGCGAAACAATGGACACGGTCGAGCTTGCCCGGACCCGCCGCTATGGCGCGATTATTTCACATCGTTCCGGTGAAACCGAAGACACGTTTATTGCCGATCTGGCCGTCGCGCTCAATGCCGGTCAAATCAAAACGGGTTCTGCCAGCCGGACTGACCGGGTGGCCAAATACAATCAATTGCTCAGAATTGAAGAAGAACTTGGTGCTTCAGCCCTCTATGCTGGCTGCGGTGGGTTCTATCAGTTGCAGACCAAGAAGAGCGAATAGCCAAACAGGGCTGAGGGCGGCGATGAAAGAGATGAGGGATGAAGGATGAGGGATGAAACCAAGGGATGAGGGATGAAATAAAACCAATTCTTCAGCCCGATGTCTTCAGCCCGATGTCTTCAGCCCAATTTCTTCAGCCCGATGTCTTCAGCCCTCAGATTGAGTACCAACCACAACTACAAAGCACACAACAACACTATGGGTTTATTTTGGAATCGTAAGAAAAAGGATACCTCGGAAGGTGAGGCGCCGAAGCAAAGTTTGTTCAATCGCCTGATGGGTCGCGAAGCAGAAGCGTCCAAACCATCTGAGGAGTCATCTGCAGTTCAAAGCACCGAAACGCTGACCTCAGCGGGTGTGGCGCCGGCAATCGCAACTCCCGCATCACCAGAAGTCATCCCTTCTCCGGTTCAATTTCAGCCAGCCGCACCGCCTGTTTCAGAGCCCACCACCTCACCCGCAGCTCCAGTCTCCTGGACAACGGCGCCGCAACCAGAGCCTCCCGTAGTTGTTCCGCCAACTCCAGTACCAGTCGAAACAGGTGAACAGAGTGGAAAATCAGGGTTTCTCAGCCGGTTTTTTGGTCGTGGACAGTCAGAGGCACCAACGGCGCCACTCCCGCCTCCTCCGGCACCGGTCGAAGTCATCACCCCAACCCTGAGCCCTGAAGAAGAAGCCAAGCAGAAGTTTTTCTATCGCTTCAAAAACGCAGTCCAAAAAACCCGTGAAAATATTGTTGGACGACTCGACACACTGTTGCGTGGACAGAAGGTGATCAACGCTCAGGTCATGGATGATCTCGAAGAGATTCTGCTGGGATCTGACATTGGCGTTCAAACCACGCTGGATCTGGTTGAAAAAATTCGCAAACAGGTAGACCGCAACCAGATTAACAATGTGGATGAGTTAAAGCGGTTGCTAAAATCAGAGTTGCTGGCGATTCTCACCGCGCCTCCACCAAAGCGCAATTTTGGCGGTAAATCGGTTGCCTCTGAACTTGAACTCGCTGACGATATTCGGCCATATGTCATGATGATGGTTGGCGTCAACGGCGTCGGAAAAACCACCACCATTGCCAAACTGGCCAACCTCATCAAAAAAGAAGGCAATAAAGTGCTGATTTGTGCGGCTGACACATTTCGGGCAGCGGCGTCAGACCAGCTTGCCGTCTGGGCTCAACGCACCCAGGTAGATCTGGTGCAGCAAAAACCGGGAACGGACCCGGCAGCCGTGGTATTTGACTCGCTCCAGGCAGCCAAAGCCCGCGATGCCGATGTGGTCATCATTGATACAGCCGGGCGACTGCATACCAAAACCAATCTGATGCAGGAACTTGAAAAAATGACCCGCATCGCCAAACGCGAAGTTCCCCAGGCACCTCACGAAGTGCTGCTGGTCATTGACGCTGTCACTGGCCAAAACGGACTGGAGCAGGCTCGTCAATTTACCCGGAGCGTGGCGGTCACCGGCATTGTGCTGACCAAACTGGACGGAACGGCCAAAGGCGGAATTGTGGTGGCCATTTCCAAAGAACTGGGAATTCCAATCCGCTATGTTGGCATTGGCGAACAGATGGACGACCTGGTGGTATTCTCACCTGAAGATTATGTCAATGGGTTGTTTGAATGATCGTGGTCAATAGCCAGTCGTCAGTCGTCAGTCGTCAGTCGTCAGTCGTCAGTCGTCAGTCGTCAGTCGTCAAGTGTTGGGGTTTGAGAGATCTTGTCAAGTCTATTTGGTTCTTTTTGAGTCATTTATGAATAATTCTTTTCAAGAACTCTACACACTGCAATATCCGGGTTTTATCTACTGACGACTGACAACTGACTCATCAACTACTACTTCAAAAAAATTGAGCCGGTCTGAAACCCAGATTTCAGACCGGCTTTTATATTTGGACACAATGCAATTGAGAGAGGAGGACCAGTGGCATACCTTTTTGGGCTAAGGGCTGAGGGCTGAGGGAATCCTGATTTTTCTGCACAGTCCACTTTTTATGAACGCGATTGAATCATTTTAAACTGGTGTTTTTCAAAACTGATACCATTTTGGAATGAAGTTCTCGCATTATGGAAAGGCTAAAATACTGCAAATATTGTATTTCCTTCAGCCCTTAGCCCGATACCCTCAGCCCTAGATTAAATTACTCTTCCGATTCGGTTTCGGCAGCCCGTTTCCCGGTTTTTGGGGCACCCGGTGTGGCATCAACCACCGCTGTGCCAATGTTGAATCCTTTGACAAATGCAGTCACGCCAAAGACCTGATTGAGCGCTCCGGCTGCGGTTTCGGTTAATGTCACTCCGACGTTTCCAATCGTCACCCATCCATTTGCCCCTGGTTGAATGGGTAAGGTCAAGGCTGGCAGGGCAAGGTCAAAGAGTGGTAACCGTCCGAGCAACGTACCATTGACCACCACCAGACCCGTCAGAACCGGAGTGGTGCCGGTTGTATCAATGACAAAATTCAGCAACTGCACCCGCGTTGAGCCAGCCGTCAACGTCAAACCGCCCGTGTGATCAATTTCACCTTTGGCCGTGCTCAGATCAAGCGCACCTGATGGAATTGGAAATGAAGCAATGCCGCGTTTGAGCTTCGCCGGTGATACCCGGTCTGGTGCGACGCCTAAAGTCGTCAAGTCTCCAACAAAATCAGTACTCAACGTCACGCTGGTCTTCCCACCGGCCAGCGTGGCCGTGCCCGCCTGGGCAAATGAAGGAACGAAACAAGCCAGAACCACAACGGCTGCGATTGCAAATTGAACGAGTTGGACCTTTACTGAACGCATAAGAAAAAATCTCCTGATATGTGTGTTTTTAATCTTTCTTTTTTGTTTTCGGTGGGAATGAACATTCGCTCTAGATGAAAGCGTGTCGAGCACCTGTCATCACAGCAGAAAGCACCTCGACAATCCATAGACAAGTTAATGTAAATGAGTTGCGTGTAAATATCTCTTGTGGATGCTCGACGTGGCTGATTTCGTCTGGATGTGAAAACTGGATGCAAAAATCTTCCGGATTTTTATTTTTTCTTCCGAATCCAAAATAAGTTCTTTTTTTATAATATTTTACATATGATTTATTTTTCCGTATCTCACCCTGACATCAATCTTCTGGGGGATTTATTCAAACTTTCAGATGAGATTTCCACACGATTGAGTTCTGATTCCTCTTTTTTTCCCATCTTTCCCACCATCATTTTTCCTCGATAAATACCAGACAAATGCCAGACAAACACCAGATAACTTCTTTCAAATTCAGAGATTTCTAATACGATTTTGCTTGACAGTGCCAAAAAAAGGTCTAGCATAGGTATCAGTTTTTGAGGTTGTTTGTCAGAACTTTGCAGCCGAGTCTACTTTGCAACGAAAGAAGTAGAGCGGGGGAACCAACTGGAAGCCAGTCATCAGCCTGTGTGATGCCGGCTTTCTGGGGTGAATCTGGATTGATCTTCAGCAATGGGTGATCTCCAGTAGGGCACTTCCAAGCCCGAATCCGTCAGCTAACCTCGTAGGCACGTTTGGAAGGGCGAACCGATCTGCGTGTCAAAGAGATGAAGACCACAGACCGTTTGGGCCTGTGGTCTTTTGCTTTTTGGCGAAACACATATGAATCAACCAGCTACGATTTGTGTCACTGTGCTTTCGATTCCCCAATTGACGGGGGCAGACCATTCACAGGGACTGTGTCGGTTGCAGGTTGAATCACCCCACCCACTTCCACGCGCGCCATACGCAGGCACTGTCAGAGTCTACGGGCTTGAAACGACTCGAACTGGAAACCACCAGTGCCGGATGCTCAAGCACTTCACCATCGAAGTCGCCGAAGAATTACCAGCGGGCCTGATTTATCAGGTCAGGGTTGATTTGGCGGATGAACTTCCAGCCCCGATTCCCCCACCTTCACTTCCTTCATTTCACAGTACCTCATACCCATCGGTTCATCAGCCCCTGGTGTCTTTGCCGGCAATCGTCGCGCCGGATCTTGGTCGCCGTCGCGTGACTGAACCACTGGAAACCATCTGCAAACGCATTGCTGGCATTTTCGGTCGCTATTGCGAGGAGTTTCGGGCTCCCAGCATCAGCGTTCGATAGACCTCGACAGTGAGGAATGAGGGCCGAAAGACGCATTAGGCAAGGACTCAGGACAAACCTTTTGCCCCTCATTCCTTTTCTTTTCACCCTGGTTTGCTCTTGGGAGACTGCGTATGGAAGGGCCACTTTTGTTCTTGCTGGTATTTTCAGTTATTGCCATTGTGATATTGCTTGCCACCATCAATCCGTTTTATCTCATTCGTGAAAGCGAAGTTGGACTGGTCGAGAAAAAAATTATTGGAAAATCACTTACTCCAGGGCGGGTGATCGCCACTGGCGAACAGGGTTTACAGGCCCGTGTGTTGCCCCCAGGATTGCACTTCCTGCCCAAACCGTTTTTTAAAGTCACCCGCATTCCGATTACCGAAGTCCCCCAGGGCCAGATGGCGCTGGTCACCGCGATTGACGGCGCCCCACTCAAAACTGGTCAGCTTTTTGCCGAAAGTGCCGAAGGCCACACCAGTTTTCAGGACGGTGAAGCCTTCCTGCGCCGGGGCGGACAAAAAGGGCCGCAATTGGAAGTCCTGACACCTGGACGCTACCGGATCAATACCTATCTGTTTAATGTTCAGCCAGCCACCATGATTGAAATTCCGCAAGGCAAAGTTGGTATTGTCACGGCGACGGATGGCGCGATGCTCCAGACAGGTCAACTGTTAGGCCAGCACGTCCAGGGCCATCAAAACTTTCAAAACAGCCAGGTCTTTTTGCGAGCTGGAGGCCAAAAAGGCCCCCAGGTTGACATTCTGACACCGGGTCAATATCGCATCAACACCCAATTGTTCCGCATTCAACTGGCCGATGCCGTACGGGTCAAAACCGGTGAAATTGGGCTGGTTTCAGCCCTTGATGGGTCACCGCTCCGCGAAGAACAAATCCTGGGCGATACCGTCACCGGCCACAACGATTTTCAGGACGGCCAGGCATTTCTCAACCACGCCGGCCAGCGCGGACCGCAACTCGACATTCTCAAACCGGGGATGTACTACGTCAACCCGTTGCTCTTCCAGGTTACAGTCCAGGAAGCCACCGTCATCAACATTGGCGAAGTCGGCGTGGTTCGTTCCAACGTCGGGATTTTACCGCCAGTTGGTGAGGATGGCCGCACGCCGGACCTGGTGGACGAAGGCTTCCGTGGCGTGTTGAAGAGTGTGCTGGAGCCAAATACCTATTACCTGAACCCGATTGCCTATGTGGTGTTTCCGATCTCAACGCTCAACATCACGATTGACTGGAATACCACCAACCGCGCGACACCGCTTGATTCGATCACAGTCAAGAGCCGCGACGGTTTCTCATTTCCGGTGGATGTCAAAGTTGTGATTCGGGTTCTGAAAGAAAAAGCGCCGGTTGTGGTCTCCAAAATTGGTTCAATTCAAAATGCGATTGACCGCGTGATTCACCCGGCAATTGGGGCAACCTTCCGCAACAATGCCGAACGCTGTGACGCGCTCGACTTTTTGAACAACCGTTCGCTCCAGCAGGCCAATGCCCGCGAAGTAACGACCCAGATGCTGCGTGAATATGGTATTGAAACCGTTGATGTGTTGATCGGAGACGTTGGGATTCCGGAAACGCTGCTCAAAACCCAGACGGACCGTTTCCTGGCTCGCGAACGGGAAAAAACCTACCGCGAACAGAAAACTGCCGAAGAAACCCGGAGTGCCCTGGAAAACGCCACGGCTTCGGCTGATCAACAAAAACACATTGTGGCGGCTCAGGCAGCCGTCGAAATTGCCAAATCGCAGGCAGCGGCGGCGATTGCAACGGCTGAAGGCGAAGCCAAACAAATTACACTCCGTGCTGAAGCCAATCAGCATGCCTACAAACTGCTCATCTCGGAAATTGGTCGTGAAGGCGTCCTGACGATTGAAATGCTCAAACTGATCAAAGAAGGCAAAATCAAGATCACCCCAGATGTGTTTGTCAGCGGTGGCGGCGAAGGCAAAAACACGGCGCTTTCAGCTCTGGCAGCAACGATGCTCAACGGGCAGGTCACAGCACTCAACAACAACCAGCCAATGGCGATTGTAGAAAAATCCGTAGCCTGAAGCCTGGGCTGAAGACATCGGGCTGAAGACGGCGGGCTTGGGGTTTAGGGCTGAAGATATCGGGCTGAAGGTTCGATTCTTCAGCCCGAATTTATTTTACCTTCGTTGACTTACCCTTGTTTCACATCAACAATTGAATAGGTGTCAGAATTGAACCTGGAGTGAACTATGAGTTCAAATGCTCATCTGGTTATCAAGAAAGAAACCCTCCCCACCCGGTGTGAAATCTGTCATCAAGCCGATCAATTTGATCCAGTCGCCGGGGTTTGCCAGCGCTGCCAGTTTGTATTTGGAGGAAACTCCGAAGGTAATCCCCTGGCACAGTCCCCATATTTGACCTGCCCCAAATGCGGAAGTTTAGGAAAATTTTTCGCTTCGGTTGGTTTTTGCTACCAGTGCTATCAACAAACAGCGGTCCCGACTGGCAGGCCGATTCGCTATGGTCCGGTTGTTTCAAGAAGCAACATATGGTCACCACCTAAGCGCAAACCAAAAGCATCGGTTGAGAACATTCGTGATAGGACAATCACCCTCAAGCCACTTTATAAACAACTGGCACTTGGGATATTCGCCCTTATTGTCTATGGTGGATTGACAGGATTGATAAACCCCGTGTTGGTTTGGATTGGTTTTTGGATTGGACTTTGCATTCTGTGCTCCTGGGATAGATGAATCCAAAATAGGTGAATGGAACCAACAGGTTATGCCCAATAAAACCTTGAAAATCCTGAAAGAATCACTCCCGACTCGATGCGAGGTTTGCCATCAGTCTGACTTGTTTGATCCAGTC
>DAOQNB010000142.1:0-5746 GCA_035335845.1 Acidobacteriota bacterium
ATTCTTCATTCTTCATTCTTCATTCTTCATTCTTCATTCTTCATTCTTCATTCAAGACTGCCCAGTTGTTCTGGATCCCACTGACTGATGGAATTTGCTCCCACCCAGGGACCAGCCGACCTGAAGAGATGTTGACGTAACCATCGGGCAGTTTCCGGGTTGCGTCGGAGTGATCCATGGTCATCCCAGTTCCACGGACCTGAATAGAGCCGATACCACGACCCACGCACCAAACCACCAGCCATCGGCCATTCACGGCTATGGTCAAAGTATTCCAACGTGGTCGTGCCAAGTTTGATTCCCAGGGCCGAGTCAATGCCAACCATACCGTCATTATCTATTTCGCCATCGGCGGCCCGGGTTGAGAAACTATTGTCGGCACCTGGGCGATTGGCCGTTGCAGGTACAAAGGTTGGAATTAAGTCAAAAAGTCCCCGTGTCTCACGCCGCCACGGCACTTTGAGGTAATAGAGCGGAAAAAGCTCTGGCTGATCGCGAGGTTCAGAGAGTTCGCCAGGTGGCAACAGTGTCAAAAAGGCTCGTCGAACCCAGTCCAGATCGCGTGAGGATGGCGGCACACTGCCCCAGTGATTTGGTGTCCCAGGCGTGGCATGCAGGGCATAATCCAACGACATCAGGCCAATTGTTTCATACAATGTTTTGGTGTCTTGCCCACCGACTTCGCCGGCCAGCGTGACCGGATCGCGGTTTGGATCATCAAAAAATGTGCGGCCTGGACTTCGACTTCCCAAACAATACATCGGAATCAAACTTTCATCGGTTCGGCGCGCTGCTTCTGGTGCCAGAGCACCGATATTTTGGTTGGCCCAAAAGTCAGTTCGCAAATGTCGGGTCGAGTCTGAGTCCGCTCCCAACCAGCCAATCACGTGTTCACGCGGGGAATTCATCCCGGCCAGAATATAAAATTCGCGGAGCGGCGAAGGGTTTTGACCAAGGAATTGTGCAATTTGGGTGAACTTATCAGCCAGTGGCGACCCTTCGTGCGGCGTTCCCATAGTCACGGCAAAGACTGTTCGATCCCGGAGAAAATCAGCCTGGGTTCGTTCTGCCGCGGTCAACCGGACGTTGTTGAAGGCTTCAATGGGGTTACTCAGTACATACCGAATCACATTCCCGCCCATACTATGGCCAACCCAGATAATTTGCGGCTGAACGCCACTGACCTGGGTCAGGCGCGCATAGTGCGCATACACCTGGCGGATGAGGGTCCGTCCTTGACTCGCCAGGGTTTCAGAACCATCGCGATACGTCAGCAACACACTCATTTCCGGCAAGCGACGTGTGGCGTTGAACGCTTTCAGGGCTGAATCTGCCATCACAACATGATCGAGCGGCTCAGATTCACGCAATATCGCACCTGTCCAGGTTTCAGAATTGAGTCGAACACCTGACAGCGTGCCCAAATCCGAAGTCGCACCAATCAGATTTTGAACAAACGTATATTCCCAATAATCGCGGGCGTGTTGGAGCGTTCCAATGTGTTTTTCTGGATGATAGCGAGGAGCATCGGTTGCACCGTGAACCAGAATAATCAGTCTGGGCCGCCCCGATTCAAAGTATTCAGAGGTTGGTTTTTGAGCCTGGGTTCCCGTATCAATAAAAAGTAGGGATAGCAGCAACGCAACCAAATAGCGTGTGGTTTTCATACACACCTCCCGCAGTCAAAAGATGAAATCACGCGACACCGGAGGCGGAATTTGAGCCAAAAGCAATCTGCAAGAAGTTGTCTGCAAAGCCCGTACCACGATTTTCTTCCGACCTGATCGGGACTTGATCAAATCAAAATAGTGAAAAATTCTGGTTCTTTGCGCAAGATTCCCCAGTGGTAGGGTTGAACCTGGCGCTTATGGACATTAGTCCCGAGCTAATGGTTCAGGTAAATCAGCCAGAATAAAGGCCAGTACGGCCAGTGCCGCTGTGTTTTGAGCCAAATCATTGGGATTGATCTTGTCCAACGTGTCAGCATGGGTGTGGTGAAAATCAAAATAATGGGTCTGGTCAGAATCCATTCCAAAGCTGGGAACTCCGGCAGCAGTTAACACCGAAATATCAGCCCCAGTCCGATCTTCATGGCGAATCCGCTGAGCATCAATGCTTTTGAGCAGTACGGCAATCTGCTCTACAGTCGCCAGACTCCGGCCTTTTCCGGTGAATGAAAATCCAGATGTCCGCCCGGCGCCAGAATCACATTCGATGGCAGCAATGTGCTTTTCAAACTCTGCTTTATGGGCAGCAGCATAAGCTCGTGCCCCTCCAAGTCCGTTTTCTTCATTGGTAAAAAGCACCACCCGTATGGTTCGCCGGGGTTGGAGATTCAGTTTCTTCAAAATATGGGCGGCTTCCATAGCCATCACGCATCCGGCTCCGTCGTCGCTGGCTCCGCTACCGACATCCCACGAATCAAGGTGGCCGCTAATAACCACAACTTCATCTGGTTTTTCCCGCCCGCGAATTTCCCCAATCACATTGGCTGATTCAACCTCGGGCAGCATATGGGCGTCCATCATCAAAGTCACGGTTGGTTTTTGCCCGGCGGCACAAAGACGGGTCACCATATCAGCATCTTCAGGTGACAAAGCTGCCGCTGGAATGGCTGGAATTTCAGCAGCATAATGAGTGGAACCAGTGTGGGCAGTGCTGAGGCTTCGGGTTGTGATGGAACGAATCAAAACAGCAACTGCCCCTTGCTGTGCCGCAGCGGTTGGTCCCTGGCCGCGATATTTTACGGCATCACCGTAGGCATTGTCCGGTGCCAGGTCTTTTCGCATGGGGTAGCTGTACAACACGATTTTCCCTTTGACGGCGTCTCCGAGAGCTTTCAGTTCTTCAAAGTCACGGACCGCGACAACTTCTGCCGTGATGCCTTCACGAGGCGTTCCCACCGAGTTCCCCAACCCCAGCATGGTCAGTTTCTGCTTTTTCGGGGTGAGGAGCTCACAACTTTCATTACCACGTACCCAATGGGGCACTTTGGCAGGTTCAGCCTGGACCCGATCCAGCTTATCTGCCTGCATGGCGGCAACGGCCCATTGAATTGCCAGGTCAAGCTGTGGACTGCCGCTCAGTCGGTTGCCAATGCGGTCGGTTAAATATTCCAGCCTGGCAAAATCACCGTGGTCAACCATAGCGGTTCCAATGATTTTGGCGGCTGCTTCTCGATAGTTTTTTTCTATTTCGTTAGATGCCAGTGGGCTTTGAGCCAGAAACGGTGACCATGCACCAAGCCAAAAAAAGCAACACAACACAGAAACAATTCGCATTGAAGAAAGTCCTTTACCGGATGAAAGGGAATGTTGAAAGTGGAAATGGTGTCTACACCAAGAGCTATTCCCTTTTCTACCGTCCTTACCGAGAAGAAATTCATTTTTACACAGTTTGTAAACGGAGAATGGAGTTGGAAGACCCCTCTTCCTCTCCCCCCAAAACACTTGTATCAAAGGTAAAAGTTGTTTCCGTTGTCAATACATTATCATCCGCAGGCAATGGTTCATTAAGTTCATTGAATTGAAGCATTTGACTATTTTCTGACACACCCGTTTCATTCAAAAATGGGATATTGGCATTCATACTGGCATCTATGTCACCGGTTTTTCCCGCTACAAAATCTAGGGAGACCAAAGATGTGATATGGTTGGCCAAATTGCCTTTCTCTCAAGGCTAAACCCTAACCGGTACAATTGTGCATGAACACCAACGAACTTGAAAAAACAACGCAACAGGCAGCCGGGTCGCTTCGGGCGGCTGTCACTCAGGCCAGCCAGGGTTTGATCGAACGTGAATCTTTGGTGGAAACCATTGTTCTGGCAGCCGTGGCTGGCGAACATGTCCTGGTCATTGGTCCGCCTGGAACCGCGAAAAGTGAGGCTGTCCGTCGGGTTGCCCAGGCATTGGGCGGTCAGTACTTTGAATACCTGCTTGGGCGTTTTACTGAGCCCAGCGAAATTTTTGGCCCCATTGACCTCCAAAAACTGAAATCCGGCGTGGTTGAAATCGAAACCACCGGCATGCTGCCCGAAGCTGAAATTGCATTTCTGGATGAAATTTTCCTTGGGTCAACCGCCATCTTAAATACACTTTTAAATTTGTTGAATGAACGAGTCTTTCGACGCGGACACACCCGGATGGCGGTGCCGCTCCGAATTTGTGTCGGCGCATCCAACCGGTTGCCGGAGGATGAGTCGCTGGCCGCTTTCGCTGACCGGTTTTTGATTCACACGTTCGTTGAACCAATCCCGGATCCGCGACTTGAAGAGCTACTCGAAGGTGGCTGGTCACTGGCCGGCCAGTCAGCCTTCCAGTCCCCTGGCCAGCCGGCATCGGTGGCCGACCTTGATTTACTGGCACTGGCAGCCCGGAAGTGTGAGATGGGAACGGTTCGGGGAATTCTGGCCCATGCCATTCGGCGGCTTCGACAGGCTGGGGTGCTCTTGTCTGATCGTCGGGTTGTCAAAGCACAGCGGCTGGTGGCTGCCGCTGCCGTGCTCGCTGGTCGAAATCAACCAGCGGAAAGCGATGTCTGGCCAATTGTGCTGACCGTACCAACACTTGAACAACAGGCCGTCGCCCGCGAATCGTTGCGTGACCTGCTCCAACATTCTCAAAATCAGGCGCTCTCATCACTGGCTGAAGAAACTTCACAAGGGCCACTGGCCAGAGCCACACGGATTGCCCGTGCCGCAGAACACCTGCTCACCATCAAACCCGCCACGCCTGAAGCACTCAACGAATGGAAATTAAAACTTGAAGGAATTGCCAGGGAAATAGATGCCTGTTTTCTTCCAGAAAAACTTCCTTCAGAACTGGTTGAATTTCGTCAGAAAATTGTGCTTGAAATGATGCCAAAAACCTCGGGCTGAAGACGACGGGCTTGGGGTTGAAGACTCGAAGACTCGGGGCTGAAGACGACGGGCTTGAGGTTGAAGAAAACGGGCTCAATACCCTGAGCCCAAAGTTCTTCAGCCCAATTTCTTCAGCCCAATTTCTTCAGCCCAAGGATTTTTCAGCCCCAACTTGGTGTACCCGTGACCAAACTTGGTGTACCCGTGCCCAATTTAGAGGATTCAACCGGGTATTTTAAACCAGAGACTGATTTTGTCAGGTCAACCACCTTGAGACAAATATCCAAAATTCCTTTTCCGCAAAACTAAATCAAGTAAATAAATAGAAATTATCTATATTCAATTCTGAGTTGAACCTGGCAAAAATAGCCAAAGTCGAGTTCAGGAGACTGTCATCTGGGGAAAACTCAGTGAGGAAGAGGCTTGGTGTACCTGTAACCAGACTTGGTGTACCCGTGACCAAACTTGGTGTACCCGTGACCAAAAACTTGGTGTACCCGTGACCAGAAAGTCTAACCAACTTGGTGTACCCGTGACCAGAAACTTGGTGTACCCGTGACCAAAAATCACTTGGTGTACCCGTGACCAAACTTGGTGTACCCGTGACCAAACTTGGTGTACCCGTGACCAAAAAGTCTAACCAACTTGGTGTACCCGTGACCAATATTTGGTGTACCCGTGACCAGACTTGGTGTACCCGTGACCAGTTTTCAAATCAAATTTAACTATATCTCTCACCAATGGTTGTTTGACTTTTCCACAGGGAGGTCTAAAGAGCACTTGGTGTACCCGTGACCAGAACTTGGTGTACCCGTGACCAGAACTTGGTGTACCCGTGACCAAACTTGGTGTACCCGTGACCAAACTTGGTGTACCCGTGACCAAAA
>DAOQNB010000142.1:5846-9457 GCA_035335845.1 Acidobacteriota bacterium
ACTTGGTGTACCCGTGACCAGAACTTGGTGTACCCGTGACCAGAACTTGGTGTACCCGTGACCAGAGCCAAATCCACAACCCCTTTATTTTCAATGGTTTATCCTGTGGAAAAAAAACTCCTACTTTCTTAAATACTCTGTGTAAATACATGAAATACAAAATACACACACACACAATCCCGCCTGCGCGCGCGCGTGCCGCGCCATGCGCGCGAGGCGGTCTTGGTGTGTGCTTGAAAACTTGTGTGTGTGTGTGTTTTTCTCTTTTTCAAACTTCAATCAAAAACACAGTTCCCACTTTGGCAAGCGAGGTAACCAGCCGGTTTATGCTCTTCCCAGAACACCCTCTCGACGACGAAACCACAAACCTGGACGTCATTCGCCCTGAACTCAACCTCGAAAAGTGGCCGGCGCTCTGGCAGCCGATCCAGTCGAAGAACAAACAAAACAAAGTCGTCATCGAACGCGAGGTCATGCAGCTCAACAACAAGTTCCTGGCCCGCGTCGTGGCCACGGCCAACAGCGAATATGGCCCGCTCACGACGGAGGATCAGAAGCTGTACTACGCGCTGCAAAAGGTCTGGGAAGACAGCGGTCGCCAGCGCCGAATCGTGTTTTCACGCCGACGCATTGCGACGATCTTGGGCAAACAATGGGGATCAAAGGTATCAAAGGCGATTAACGATTCACTGTTCCGGCTACGGGGCACGCTCTTCGTCTGGACCGACTCGTTTTACGACAGCACCAACCAGAAAACCATCAAAACCCTGGGCACATTCAACATCCTCTCAGACCTCAAAATCGCTGAGGAATCGGTGGATGGCCACCGCACGACCGAGGAATGTTACTGCGAATTTCACGAACTGATTTACAAAAATTTGCTCAACGGGTACACAAAACCTCTTTTGTTTACAACAGTTGTGAGTTTTGAAGATGGAATTGCCCAGATGCTCTACAGCCACCTGGACCTGATGCTGGCCAACAACGACCACTATGAACGCCGAACCCGTGAACTCTTTGACGACCTGCAGCTCCAGGGCAACGAATACAAGTTTGTCTCACGCCGTAAACGCACGCTGGAGCGTATTTTACCGACTTTGCAAGACAAACCGACCTCACGTGGAGGCGTTCTGCGACTGGTGCTCGACAAAACCCGTGGCGGCAAGGATTTCAAGCTCATTGTGGAGCGGGTTTACCTGCATAACCCCGAACCAGTGGAGGATCAAGCCCCAATTTCCGCCAGCCAACCCGCTCCTCCAGCTCCCGTTATCACGGGGGACGACCCGGCTGACAGCGGGGAAACCCCCGAGCCCGCCGAACTGATTCAGGCCAGACTGGACCTCGATCAGGAAAGCGATGACCTGGTGCGATATTTCCTGAAAACATTTCGCATCAACCGCAAACACCCCCGCCCAACCGAGCTGGCTGAGGCCCGAGAGTTGATTTACGAGTACCAGTTGACTCGCGAAAAAAGCCGGTGGATTGTGGATTTCAGTCTCAAGGCGTCGAAGGAAACCCGGTTTGTTCCCAAGAGTTTCAACGGGATTGTGCAGTACACCGACCGGGCTCTGGAAGCCTGGCAACTGAACTTGCTGGAAGCTGAAAACCTGCCTTTGCCCCTGGTCCCGCCGACTCCGGAGCCGGAAGACCCGATTCTGGCTGCTGAAAAGGCTGAAATCGAGGAATCACAACGGTTAGAAACGCTTGGCGAAGAGCTTTTTTCCCGCCTGTCCGAGGCCGAACGCACGACATTGGTGGCGTCGGAGCTGGAAACCCTGCGCAAGTCCGAACACTGGAAAGTCTATGCCCGGATGGAAAAAAACGTCCTCCACGAGCACATTTCGTGGCTGGTTGGTCGCAAACTGGCACTGCAGGAACTGGGGCGGTTGTAATGGAAATCCAGGAAGGAAAATTTGAAATCGGGTTTATTTGACTTTTACGGGGTTTTTGATGGCTGGGATATGCAATGTGTTATCAGGTAGGTGAAAAGACGCTCAGCGGTCAAATAAACGCAATTGAGCGCTATGCTGACAGGTGATTCCAACCCGGTTTTTCAATCCTGGGTGAAAAAATCAATCGAAATCGGGTTTCCCAGTGCGAATTCGTTTGGTCTGGCTGCGCCTGGTTTTTTCCGCTATCCGGCGTTCCTGGCTCGCTCTGGTCGGGGCGGTGGGTCGGCGTGGCCTGGGCGGTTCGAGTGACCGCAGGATCAGTTTCCGGAGTTTTTCGCGGGCATCGTCGAGATTGCGGGCCTGATCGCGGGACAACTGGCTGGTGATGAGCAAGGTATCACCCCCCACCAGTCGCGACCCGGCAAGGGCAGAGAGGCGTTCTTTGACGCCGGTGCCCAGCACGGTGCAGCCGGCCAGATCAAATCGCAGCTCAACGCAGGTCGCAGTGGTGTTGACGTGCTGGCCGCCTGGACCTGATGACCGAACAGCTTTCCAGGTCAGATTTTCGGTTGGAATTGTGATGAATTCGTTGATTTCGAGAGGTTCTGCCATAAGTTTTTTGAGGAATAGAAGTCACTTTATTTTTGAAAAAAAATAGCAAATTAAAGAAAAAAAAATCAATGATTAATTCTGCTTCGAGCAGATTTTGTATTGGAGACCAGTCAGCCAAAACCACTGAGTCAGTGCCACCGGCGTGAGTGGGTAGGTCGGCGTGCTTCTCACCCAACCTGCGCACGCAGGTGGTACTGACACGTCGCTATTTTCGTTGCAATTGAATTTTTAAATTAATTTATCCCAGGATCATTTTGCCCTTTGGAGTTGATTGGCTGAGCCGGAGGTGTTTTGCTGTGATCGAAATTTGATCTCCGCGTGCGCTGAAAAACTTTAACTGGTTTATAATGAAGCAGTTATGTTAGTGGCTAAATTGTGTAGGAATTGAGTTCTTTTCTCTGGTCTGACCTTTGCTCATTGCGCTTCCAACCGCAGGTAACCCTGCTATTTCTTTTCTTCTGGAGGCCAAAAGCGCTACAATGAAATCAACCTGGACCCAAAATCAACTTTTCTGGATTTGTTTAGCATCCTGTCTTTCACCTCTACTTTTGACAACGTATCGGACAGAGGCAGCGGTGATTCGTCCCGTCAAACCCTCTGTGCCATTCGCTCAACACGCACCACCCAAACGAAAACAATCAAAACTTCTTATGGAACAGAGTACAAACCAGCCCTCACTGCTTCAGGAATTGCAGCAAGCCTCAGAGGGTTTGCTGTTTATGAGTGAAAATGACTATCCCTTAACAGCTTTTGTGTGGGAAAAAGCAGCGGATGGTTTTAACACTGACACGCTGCTCGCCAAATCCGGGCATCCAGCCGAAACGCTGATTGAGACCCGAACAGTTGATAATTTCTTCCGCAACGCCATCCGCGATGATTTGTATGGAGAAGAAGCCGCCGCCCGGTTTCGTCAGGTGGTCGAGTTACTCAAGACCCGCTTGACTGATATTCAAGTGTATCGCCTGGGAGAGATCAGCATTGATGTCTATGTGATCGGAAAAACTTCAACCGGCGATCTGGCTGGCTATAGCACCCGCGTGATTGAAACCTAAAGGAATGAAGAATTGAGAATGAAGAATTGAGAATGAAGAATTGAGAATGAAGAAT
>DAOQNB010000143.1:0-1323 GCA_035335845.1 Acidobacteriota bacterium
TAACTTAACTGCCTTTAGGAATGAAAGGTTGGGCTTTGCCGGTAAATAAGATATATTGCGTGGTTTTCATCACTACAGTTTGACAGCCTGGATGTGCTTTGTGGAAAGCACGTTTCCAGGATCGGGCTGCCAGAGGGCAGGTACATTTCTACTTCCAAGGACTTTTTCTCCAAACGGTTTTATGAACACAGAACGAATTCGGAATTTTTCAATCATCGCCCATATTGACCACGGAAAATCAACGCTGGCCGACCGCATCCTGGAAAAAACGGGGGCGCTTTCCTCACGTGAAATGTCCGAACAGGTCCTCGACGCCATGGATCTTGAACGAGAACGCGGCATTACCATCAAAGCCCACGCCGTGCGACTCAGCTATCGCGCTCAAGATGGCGAAGACTATATCCTGAACCTGATCGACACGCCCGGTCACGTTGATTTCTCGTATGAAGTTTCCCGCTCACTGGCGGCGTGTGAAGGGGCACTGGTGATTGTGGACGCGTCTCAGGGAGTGGAAGCCCAAACCCTGGCCAATGCCTATCTGGCCCTCGAAAATAACCTTGAGATGATCCCGGTGATCAACAAAATTGATTTGCCTTCAGCCGACCCCGACCGGGTGCTCGAGCAAATCGAACAGGTCATTGGGCTTGACTCTTCGAGTGCCGTTCTGACCAGTGCCAAAACCGGCCAGGGCGTGGAAGATGTCCTGGAAGCCATTATTCAACACATTCCGCCCCCAACCGGCAGCCGCGAGGAACCGCTCAAAGCACTGATTTTTGATTCCTGGTTTGATCCATATCGCGGCGTCATTGTCATGATCCGACTCATTGACGGCATTATTCGACCCGGAATGAAGTTCCGGTTTATGGCAACGGGCCGGGAATATCAGGTTGAAGGTCTCGGTGTCCTCACCCCCAAAGCCCAGTCCATCAACGAACTGGGTGCTGGTGAAGTCGGATTTATTGTCTCGAATATCAAAACCATCTCTGACGTGCAAATCGGTGATACGGTCACCAGCGCCGCCAAACCAGCCGCAGAACCCTGCGCCGGCTTTCAGGAAATTAAACCGATGGTCTTTTCGGGGCTCTATCCGGTTGAAAGTGATAAATATGAGGAACTGCGCGACGCGCTAGAGAAATTGCGGCTCAATGACTCGTCATTTTTTTATGAGCCAGAAAACTCAATGGCCCTGGGCTTTGGCTTCCGGTGCGGGTTCCTTGGGCTCCTGCATATGGAAATTGTCCAGGAACGCCTGGAACGTGAATTTAACCTTGATCTGATTACCACCGCGCCCAGCGTCCGGTTTCTGGTCACGACCACGGCGGG